>DASVNY010000327.1:0-3046 GCA_036383615.1 Chitinophagaceae bacterium | reverse complement strand
AAAATTGCTGGCGATAAATACCGCTTTAATAAAAGGGAAACCAAATAATTCGGTTGCCAGCGGGGATGGTTTTGCGGCTTCCGCATCCGGGAAATCAATGCTCTTGCCGGGATATAATAATTTATTCGCCACAAACTTCATCGTCTCCGGGTTGGGCGTCATTTCTGTATAAATACTGATGATCGGGTTTCCTGTTTTGATCATATCTCACTGTTTAAGCTGTAAAAATAACAACAAATGCGGCCCATTGTTTACGAATGCAGGAAACAGCGGCTGGCAGCGGGTTCCATGGCAAATATTAACAACTGGTTGCAGTAATTTATCTTGCGGCCAAACCGATACATACCAAAGATGAAAAAGATCTACCACCTGGGAAATTGCACTACCTGCCAGGCCATTATAAAAGAAACAGGCATTGATAAAAAAGGTTTTATGATGCAGGACATAAAGTTTGAGAAGATCACGGCATCTCAATTGGATGAAATGAAAAAAATGGCCGGAAGCTATGAGGCGCTGTTCAGTCGCCGGGCCATGAAGTACAAAGAACTTGGACTAAAGGATAAACAACTCACTGAAAAAGATTATCGCAATTATATTCTCGAAGAATACACTTTTCTTAAACGCCCCGTTGTTATCATTGACGACAAAATATTTTCTGGCAGTGAAAAGAAAACGGTGGAAGCGCTGAAGAAAGCGCTGTGAACAGATGAGCAACCGAACAGATGAACAGATGAGCATTAGAACAGATGAATATCGAAGTTGAGCGGGGAAACTCTTTTAAAACGCTTCAAAGTTGATAGCGCAAAAGCGAAATTGAAGTCTCGAAGCTCGCAGCTCATGGCTCGTGGCCTCCTCCTGTCCGCGCATCGATCGCTTTGGCGAGATCGGGATGTTCTTTTCTTTCTTTTGATAATATTCTCCGGGCGATGATGAGGCTTGAAAGCATGAATACAGCGCCCAGCAGGAATGGAATACCCGGAAATTTGAATGGTGCTCTATCCGTTGTAAAATACTTGAAAAGATTATTCATGATCATCGGCCCAAGAATGGCTGTAAGACTCATCAGACTCGTCATCGTTCCCTGCAATTCTCCCTGTTGATTAGCTGGTATATGACCAGCCAGGGTTGCCTGTAAAGAAGGGCCGCAAATTCCGCCGAGACAATAAGGGATCAAAAATGCAAACATCATCCAGCCTTCCCAGGCAAAAGAAAATAATATCAGGCCAATAACATATAAAGTCAGGCCGAGATAAATACTTTTTTCATTGCCGATCTTTGGATTGATCACTCTTGTCAAACCTCCCTGCACCAAACCAACAAGCAAGCCAACCACACCCAAAGAAATACCTACCATTTTCGCATCCCAATGAAAACGGTATTCAGTAAAAAAGCTCCAGTTTCCCATCACAGATTGCGCGCCGAGATAAATGAGAAAAAAAGAAATACAAAGCCCGGCAATGGCAGGATTTTTTTGAATGAATTTTAATGAGCCAAATGGATTTGCTCTTTTCCATTCAAAGGCACGACGGTTCTCCTTACTCAATGATTCGGGTAAAACAAAATAACCATACAAGGCATTCAATAAACATAATCCCGCGGCTGCATAAAAAGGCGCCCTGATGCCCCAACCCGATAACAGTCCGCCGATAGTTGGTCCGAGAATGAATCCCAATCCGAAAGCAGCGCCGATCATTCCAAAATTTTTTGCTCTTGTCTCATTGGTACTCACATCGGCGATATAAGCAGAAGCCGTTGTAATGCTTGCGCCCGTGATGCCCGCAATGATGCGCCCGATAAATAACCAGCTATAGCCTGGCGCCAATGCAAGAAATAAATAGTCAATACCAAAACCCAATAAAGAAAACAAAAGGATGCGGCGACGCCCATACTTATCACTTAGATTGCCAATAACAGGAGCAAATAAGAATTGGGTTAACGCATAGGCAGATAATAACCAGGCGCCTTCAGAACTGGCTTCATTCACTTGTTTGCCGGTCAATTCAGTGAGCAGGTCGGGCATCACCGGGATGATCAGGCCCCATCCCATCACATCAAGAAGAATAGTTATAAAAATAAATCCAACAGCTGCTTTACGATTTGTTGCCATATCTTAAGAAGATAAACGGGTGCTAAGTTGATTGATTTTTGATAATTGAAAAAAATGTTTCGGCTAACAAGCGTTTTTTATGTGTAAACAATATTAACAAAGCGGAAAAGGGCATTAGCAAACACACTGTTATCTTTGGCGCTCGTTAAGGCAACCGACAGTGAACCCGGGTTCATTGTCTATTTATTTCATATCAAAAATGATTCCGTATGAAGCTAAACCAACTCTTTTTGACCGTTTCATCTTCTGTTTTATTGTTCTCCTGTGTAAGCAGCAAAAAATTCAAGGCAGCCCAGGCTGATTATGCAACACTGCAAACCAAACACACGCAACTGCAGGGTGACCTGAACAATTGCAACGATGATAAGGCAAACCTGAACAGGCAAAAATCCGCATTGGAAGGCGATATTGCCTCGCTTAATGGAAAGATCACCGATCTTAATAAACAGATCGACTTTCTGAAAACAAATAACACTTCTGCGTTGAAGCAGCTCCAGGATCTTTCTGTGATCTCCGCTTCACAGGCAGAAAGCATCAAGAAATCATTGGACAATATCGGCGCAAAGGATGCATATATTCAAACCCTGCAGGAGTCGTTGGCGAAAAAAGATTCGCTGAACATGGCACTCGTGATGAACCTTAAAGGTGCAGTGGGTAATATGGATGACCAGGATATCAATATCAAAGTTGATAAAGGCGTAGTATATATTGATATTTCAGATAAACTCTTGTTCAAAAGCGGTAAATATGAAGTGACCAGCCAGGCAAAAACAGTGTTGGGCAAAGTAGCGGCTGTATTAAAGAACCAACCTGATATTGAATTCATGGTAGAAGGACATACAGATAATGTTCCTTATAGCAGTGGCGGTGTGTTGCAGGATAACTGGGACCTGAGTGTAAAAAGAGCTACTGCCGTTGTAAGGATATTACAAAACCAAT
>DASVNY010000326.1:0-3629 GCA_036383615.1 Chitinophagaceae bacterium | reverse complement strand
AGCTTCATCAAAATTTTGCATGCCACTCTAATTTAGGATAATTAGTGTTACGCAAAAAAATCATCTGGAATAGTTATGAGCTTTTTTTCTTACTCTTCAATGTCAAATAATCTAGGAAATAAATAACCTTCACCGAAAAATTATTGATCTGTGGCTCTTCCACTGTATTTCGCAGGTTGTTATAATATTTATCCCTTACAACCTGGTTAAATAATTCGGAAGAAGATTTCCAGGTGACATTGATAAAACTACCGGGAGCAAACTGCCAGGTGTAGTTCATGTCGATATTAAAAAAGTTCACATTGGTATTGGGGTCGTAGTTTACACTTGATAATTCTTCAAGTCTGCCATCATCTTTCAGCAAAAAGAAACGGTTGTATTTTACTTTACTCCAGTAATGACGAAGGCGGAACGTCAATCCCATTTTATTATTGAAATTATATTTCGCGTTAAAGATATTTTCAGCGGTTCGCTGGTTACGCAAGCCAAAAATAGAGCTGTCAGTACCATCAGGTATATAGGCAAAACCAAGATTATTATTGCCGTATTGGGTGAAACTGGAGATGCCCACGCTGAGTTTATCGCTAAAGCGATAATTGCTGCTGGCATACAAATCAGTGCCATGCCCTTTATATTTTGGAGCCCAGCGGTGATAGAATTCCAAAGAGCCATAGAACTTCTTTGCTGAATTACTGTTTGTCCAGAAACCTGTCATCCATGAACCGGGTAGCCGAACCATTTTTCCATCAATACGTGGCTCATAAAAATCATGACTCTCCGGGCGCCAGTCGGCATTGACACCTACTCTCCAGAGATTCTTCAACTGGCCATTGATATTCACATTTGACTGGAACCATTGGTACTTCCTTGGTTTGTACATCTGCGAATAATTGATGTTCAGATTCAGGTAGAGGTTGTTGTAAAAACTTTTTGGCTTTACCCATTTGTAACCGATCCATGTACCATTGTCGAAATAGTTGTTGTTGTTGAAAAAGCCCATATCACGTTGATCATAATTTTTGTCAGCAAAGAACTGGTGCACATCAAAATTGAAACGACCTTTGAATTTTCCCCCGTTAAGACGATAGTGATAGCCGGGAGTTGTTTTTTCATCATTGATGATGCGGCTATGCGTGAACTGTCCCCAAACGTTCCAGTCAACATTCTTATCATAAATATCCCAAAGCAAGGCAGTAACGTTGGCGTCATAATCCGAACCACTTCTTAATACATTCGTGTTGACCAACGAAACACTTGAATTGTTTTTCATAGCCTGGTCAAGCACCAAAACATTATAGTTGGTCAACGGGTTTGTTTCAATCTGGTATTGTTCACCATTTGGTTTTTCGATCGTTGCATGCTGAGCTTTCGTGATTGCATTAAAAAAGCCAATACCCAATTTGTTTTTTGTACGACCACTTATCTTGGTTGCATTGATCAGTTTTGTTTCAGCGGGGTTTTCGAGGATCTTATCACCTGCGCCGATCTTGCTGCTTACATCATCAAGATGCATCGGTGTGCCGCCAATCCGACGACTATAGAACAGGTTTCCCTTATTGAACAATTCTGTTCCCTCATTAAAGAAAGTACGGTATTCATTATAGCGAACTTCAAACGGGGTAAGATTCAACACATGGTTATCACTTTGCACCTGTCCGAAATCAGGTATCAATGTCATATCCATCGTGAACGCATCACTGATGCCATACTTCACATCCATACCACCATTGATAGAAGTGGTCCATTTTTCTCCCGGGGCGGTCGGGTTGTGTGTTAAATAAGTAGAGAAATAAGGAGAGAAGGAAAGACGGACAGGAGGTTTGATATCGGTGATGCCGATGAGATCACCTGCCTGGTTCATAAAACCAAACTTAGCAGGATCTATCGGGCTCCATGAATATTGCTGACCTGTTTTTGACCTGCGGCGAATAACCTGCAATCCCCAGTTCTGAATTTTTTCTTTACTGAAACGGATGGCGGAATAGGGGATCTTCATTTCAAATGACCAGCCCTGCTCATGAATTTTTGTTTGCGTTTCATACACCGTGTTCCAGCTAATGTCTTCGTTACCGATACCATATTTCACATCAAATTGTTCACCCAACGGGGTAACATAAAAACCCAATCCATTGATACGATCCTGGTAAGTATCAAAAATGATCCCGATAAAATCATTCACGCCGATAGCATCACGTCCGAGTAATTCTTTGGAAATACTGTCAGTGCTTTTCTCATACAAGGTGCCACCAAAATAAACGGCATTATCATCATACATGAAATAAAGTTCGGAACGATTATTATTGTCTTCAGGTTTGTTAAAACTGGGTCTTTGTTCGACCAGGCCGGTGATCCGGGTAGCGGTTTTCCAGGCCTCATCGTTAATGTTCCCATCTATTTTGATGGAACCGGCGGCCCTGGCAGCAACTACATTCACTCTTTTTTCCTGTGAGAACGTTGCATAGGTTACCGCAATAAATAGTACTACTAATATTGTCTTTCTCATGGCTGATGGTTAATAAGCGATGCAAAATAACGAGCGGGTAAAACAGAAATTTCTTATATACTGTTAATACTTCGCCCTCTTATACCAGTGGCAATCATTGATTACAAGCGGAAAAGACATTAAAATAAGTTTCCCACGTTCGTTGGTTACCGGTAGCAAGTTGCGATCGAAACCCCCGAATAAAAAATAGATTACATCTGCGGCCATTGCTGCTTGACCAACGGGAATGCAACCCGCCCAGGCATTTAATGGTCATCTGTTCGTATCAAATCACAGCTTATCTTTATCTATCAATTACTCTTATGAAATACATATTTCTCCTTTTCCTGTCATCGCCAATATTTGCTCAAACAAAGGATTCGGCTGCTGTTGATTGCAAGCTGATCAAAGCCATCGATCCCTATACAAAAGAAAAAACTATTTCTTCCGGTTTTATTCAAATGCAGGGCGGTTCACTCACTATCGATGCTACTAAACAAGAAGTTGACATGCTGTTTACGATCAGCGGCGTGGATAAATGTTTTACCGATCAGTCTATGGCCACTATCTTTTTTGCCGGCACTAAAATGAAACTGAGCCAGCGAAACACCGGTTCTATGAATTGTGAAGGTATTTTTCATTTCAGTTTCCGGAATACGGCCACTCCCCCCATCCTTTTAAGGAGATTTTCTACGCAAAAGATCGAAAAGATCGTTTTTGTCGGCAACAATAAGAAAGAATCCACTGTTACTCTCACACCCGAGCAACAGCAAATGCTCCTGGATCTTTCTCATTGTATGGCAAATGAATCTCCCACTTTATTGCAATAGACTTTTTGCTATATCTTGCCGGTTGTTTAAACCGTTAACGTGAAATCTTATTTAGGTACCTGCCATCTTAGCGCTTCTGAATCGATGGAAGCGACCGTATTACTTTTCGATAAGGAAGTGCATATCGGTTATCGCTATCCCAATGGTCATGCTGTTACCATGAAGTGGCCAATGGCTGAAGTTGATGCTTCTTATGAAATGTCGAGACAATCAACCCGGTTGAGACATACAAAACAAATGGGTGTTGAAGTTTTTGTGAATGGTAATGATGCAGCTGAGTATGTCAAAGAAAGACAGGCAGAACATAGTAAGCCCTG
>DASVNY010000325.1:0-8368 GCA_036383615.1 Chitinophagaceae bacterium | reverse complement strand
CAAAGCCGGCAACAAAGGTGAATTATTGTTGAAAGCCTTCACCGAATATCCATCCACCACAGCAGGCAATATCGCTGCTGCTGGAACGGTGCTTTTTATGAATTCTCTTCTTTTCATGTTTTTGTTTTAGATGTCAGGTGTGAGCTGCCGGGTGCAAGGAATCCAGACAACAGACACCTGAAAACAGACACCTGGTCTCACGACAATTGGTATTCCGGCAAATTCATCAGGTACTGGTAAAATGTTTTCAGTCTTGTGTTCACGATATTAAACGATGCCATATCCGATGGGTTAATGATATAAGCCGTCCATGCATTAGTCCAGTAATAATCCTGTGTTTGATTGCTCAACAAAATCTGTTCTTTTATCTGCTGCTTTGAAGCTGCTGATAACGGAACCCTGTATAATACTGCCAGTGAATCATCGATCAAAGCATTTGGATCAGATGGATTGGGCAATGCTTGCGCGAATGTCACTGCATTGATCACTATCTTTTTTCCATTGCGGGTATAACCACTGTTGATCATGGTATCGGTGAACTGGTTCCGCTTTGGCAATGTGTCTGAGTTGATCCATAATTCATGAAACTGCGGCTCCTGGTAATAAGCCGGCCATCCGGATACATCAGGCGGATCGCCAATATCCTGGTTCATCGTGGCAAACCAGTTACGGATATAATTCCACATACCATATGCATCTGCATACTCTGTAGTTGAATTGGGAAAAGCCACAGCAAATTCTCTTAAACAACTCACCACCTGGTCAACCGGGCTTTTGATATGCGAACCCTGGTTCAACACATCAAAGAAGTGTTCACTCTTTAGCAATGCAGCCAAAACAGGTTTGATACTATAGTTATTACTGCGGAAAATAGCTGCGAGCGGTTCTATCACATTCGTTTCCGCGGCTGCATCAATTTTATAGTAAATGAACCAGCGGTATAAACAACGGCAGATATACCTGGATACTTCTTCTTTTTGGAAGATCATTGTGAGCAGGTCATCTGTTTCCAATGCACCGTTTGCTCCTGTTTGTCCCGTGATCGTTGCTGTATTAAAATAAGAGGAGAATTGTTTATTGGTTGAATCATGGCGGTTGCCATCAAAGAACACAGTGAATGTGGTTCCATTGATGCGCCAGCCCGTTAATATCTTAGCAGCTCTTTTTACATCGTCCTCTGAGTATTGAACAGTGGGCCCTTTACCGAGTGTAAACAATTCAAGCAGCTCTCTTGCATAGTTCTCATCGGGAGCTGTGTTGGTATTGAGATAACCATTCAAATAGCGTAGCATGCCTGCATCTACAGTCACATCTTTCACCAATTGCCTGAAATTGCCCAAACAATTCTGGCGCAGCAAAGCATGATGATAATACACGTAATGAGCAATGCCGATGGTCAATGTTTCAGTACCAAAATGATCGGCCCAGAATAAAGTCATCTTTTCGCGAATACTTCTATCCTGGTTGATCATTAAACCGGCCCACCATTTTTTAAATGAATTACGGCGCACACTATTCAGCGTTCCATCAGATGTTGGATCATTGACCCATGTAGCACCCGCGGGTACAGCTGCATCGGCGGTGCCGGGACTATAATCATTAACAGGCGGAGCTGGTGAGGGAGCTGTTGGATTTAAAAGTTCATCTACTGCCTGGCTCATCGTTTTTGTAAGAAAATAATCAATGTCGGCTTTGCGTGAGCCAAACATGGTGCGCTTCAGCAAATGCTGAACTTCATTCCTTGTCCATTGCCCTGAATACTGGGTAAGACCCGATTGTGTACGAAAGGTTTGCGCTGAAGAAATGACCGGTTCCGCTTTCTTCTTCCGGGCCGTGAGAAAATCACGTCTGTCCATAGCAATAGTTTGGTGAGCCTATGAAGCTAAAGTTAGCCAAAGGTTTAAGGCTCTGCAAGAAACTTGTGCCATTAACTACACACTGAACCTGTGTTGCAGTATTATTACTACATGAACCGGGAACACAAATTGCAAGTGAAGAAGGAACCCTCTGGACAAATACTATTCATTCACCTAAACTCAAATGGTTCTTCACTCAATCAACCTGCTGTTTTGCTAATAAAATATACACCTATAAGGTTTTAAAAACCTTATAGGTGTATATTTTACTAATTTCATCCTATGAAAGCAATAGGAAATACCCCGCTGTTGAAATTAGAAAAATTGTCTGAGCCCGGTTGCGCGGACATCTATGTAAAATATGAAGGCGCCAATCCTACGGGTAGCATGAAAGACCGAATGGCCCTGTCGATGGTGGAAGGTGCTGAAAAAAGAGGCGAACTAAAACCCGGCGGCAAAGTTGTTGATTATACCGGTGGCAGCACGGGTAGTTCATTGGCAATGGTATGTGCCACTAAAGGTTATCATGCGCATTTTGTATCCTCCGATGCCTTTGCTGCGGAAAAACTGCAAACAATGCGGGCCTTTGGTGCCACTTTGGAAATTTTTCCCAGTGAGAACGATGCTATCACTGCAGCGCTTATCAACTCAATGGTGGCAAGAGCAAAGGAGCTGAGTAAAGAACCCAATACTTTCTGGACAGATCAATTCAATAATGTTGACAACAGGAGCGCCTATCATCAAATGGCCAGGGAGGTTATAGCTGTACTGGGAAACGATATTGATGAGTTTATTATGGGTGTGGGCACGGGTGGAAGTTTTTCAGGCAATGCTGAAATATTTAAACAAGAGATACCGGGTATCCGTTGCATAGCGATCGAACCCTATTATGTCCGTGCTTTATCGGGTGGTGATATTTCAGGGAAACATAAACTCGAAGGAATTGGTTCAGGTTTTGTTCCTTCAATTTGTCGTCTTGATCTCGCGGATGAGATAGTGCCGGTAAAAAATGAAGATGCAATGGAAACGGCGAGAAAGCTGGCAAGACAGGAAGGAATTTTCGGCGGCACCACCGCTGGCGCCAATGTGTGGACCGCTATTCAAAGAGCAAGAGTTATAGGTGCGGGAAAAAAGATCGTCACGATAATTCCCGATTCGGGGTTGAAATATTTGAATGGAGAGTTATATAAAGAATAAAATAAACATGGCTTTTGTATGACAAAAGAACAGCTGAATAAGGTTGCGAAAATTACCCTGTTATTCTGGCTCATGAAAATTGTCGCGACAACGCTTGGCGAAACCTTAGGTGATTTTATTTCGATGACCCTGAATTTAGGTTACACGGTTGGCATTGCTGTAACGTTTGCTTTCTTCTTCATTGTACTATTTGCACAGCTTGCAGTAAAAAAATATATACCTGTTATTTACTGGCTGGTTATTATCAGCACCACAACTTTAGGCACAGAGATCTCTGATTATATTGACAGAACACTTCATTTAGGTTACACAGCTGGAACGATTTTGCTGGTGTGTTGTTTATTGCTGACTTTATTTTTATGGTTTCGCAAATACAAAAATCTCGAGGTTTTCCCTATAGCTAACACACAAAAGGAGATCTATTACTGGATCGCAATTCTTTTCTCCAACAGCCTGGGTACTGCCTTTGGTGATTTTCTTGGTGACTATTTCGGATTTAGTTACCTGCAGGGTGCTTTAATAACAGGCGGTGTTATTCTTTTAGTTGTGCTCTTGCATTATTTCACAAAAATCAATCATATCGTTTTATTCTGGATCGCATTTATCTTCACACGGCCCTTTGGTGCCACTTTTGGAGATTTTCTAACAAAACCACTTGACAAAGACGGGCTGGATCTTGGCACATTAAACTCCTCCCTTGTTTGTGTTGGGGTGATGATAGTGCTGCTTTTTATAGCTCACCGCCAACATGTGTTGAACGAACGGCATCTACCGGAAAAACAGATCAACCATTAACTTTGCTTTGCGCCAGGTAATCCTTAACGTTATATGCTATGCTAACTATCAAACTCATGTTGAGCATTTCTATCTCAGCATTTTTCATAGTTATCGCTTCCCCGGCAACAAGTAACTCTCAATCAAAAAGAAAAGTTGCATAATGCATTGGTAATAATTTTTAAACCCACCACCGAATATGACAGACACCTGGACAGACAGATGGAATGAACGTTATAATAGCAGCGAATATGCTTATGGAGAAACTCCAAACAAATATTTAAAAGAACAGTTGGAAAAACTTGCACCCGGGAAGATCCTTTTTCCGGCAGAAGGTGAAGGTCGCAATGCTGTATTCGCAGCCAAACTTGGCTGGACTGTCTCCGCATTTGATATTAGTGTTGAAGGACAGAAGAAAGCTAAACAACTTGCCGAAACAAATAATGTGGCTTTGGATTATCAAATTGGGGAGTTAGAAACGCTGAACTATACCGACGAGGAATTTGATGCCATTGGATTGATCTATGCCCACTTTCCCGCAAGTATTAAGTCGCAAATTCACAGGCAGCTTGACAAATATTTACGTAAGGGCGGAACAATCATTTTTGAAGCATTTAGTAAGAACCATCTTGAGCATTTAGCCAGGAATGAAAAAGTAGGCGGACCTAAGGATATTGAATCATTGTTTTCAATAAACGAAATCATGACCGACTTTGCTAATTATGATATTATAGAGCTGAACGAAGTAGAGATCACGTTGAGTGAAGGACTTTACCATAATGGACAAGGTTCTGTCATCAGGTTTGTAGGCCAAAAGAGATGAATTAACCCAGTGCCACTCCTTTATAAGCAATGGGCTTTGTATCTTTAATCAGCAGCGGTGTTGTCGCTGTGTGACATAAAAATTTTATGAAATTATCTTTTTTGATCGCAAGCCTTTTTCTTCTTCTGTCCTGCGCGGATAACAAGAACAGTTCAGGAACTGAGAAACCTGTTTCGGAAAATCAAACCACTGATCTGCAGGCAGGCGGGTTATATCTTATAAAAAACAATGACAACACTTACTCTCTTGCGAAGATTTTAGTGCTTGATGATTTCGCGGTACATCTTCGCATATACCAGGATACCTTTAAAACAAAACCCACTGATATTAACACTGAAAAGCTTAAGATTTTTATAGGTCATTCTCCTATTGACAAGAATGGGTTTTTGCTTGACAAACCTGAATTACTGAAAGTAGAAGAAGTAAAAGAGTCGGAGTTAGAAGGCTACAAAATGTACCAGGAAGCAATGGAGAAACAATAAAAACAACAAGAAACAACTATGAGAAAAATAATTTCTTTTATGCACATATCGCTTGACGGTTTTGTAGCAGGACCGAATGGTGAAATGAACTGGATCAAAGCCAATGAAGAACTTTTTGCTTATGTCGGTAAACGGATAGGCGAAGGCGATACCGCGTTATATGGACGGGTAACTTATCAAATGATGGAAAGCTACTGGCCGACTGCCGCCAACAAGCCGAATGCTTCCACCCATGATATTGAACATTCAAAATGGTATGCCAATGTTCACAAAGTTGTTTTATCAAAAACACTGAAAGAAGCAGATCTGATCAACACAACAATTATCAGCGACAATCTTGCAGACAGCATAAATCAAATAAAACAACAGGAAGGTGGAGATATCCTGCTTTTTGGTAGCCCAACAGCAACACATGCACTAATGAAACAGGATTTAATTGACGGCTACTGGTTATTTGTTAATCCAATTATTCTTGGACAGGGCATTCCTTTGTTTGCGGATATTAAAGACACCATAAAACTAAAACTACTGAATACCCGCCAGTTTAGTATCGGGGTAACTGAGCTGAATTACGTAGTGGACAAATAATAACAGTGAACCGTTAAGAAATCAAAGGCCCAAACATGAAAATCATTTTATCAACAATTCAACCTAAACTCGTTGAAGCATGGAAGGATTTTTTTGCGGCAGAAAATAACGTGACCATTAGTGAGACAGATATTACGACAATTGAATGCGATGCAATTGTAAGCCCGGCAAACTCTTTTGGATTTATGGATGGTGGATTGGACCATGCTCTGTCTGAACGATTCGGATGGGATTTAGAAAAAAGACTCCAAAAAATAATCAAAGAACTTCCGGAAGGGGAATTATTGGTTGGGCAAGCATTGCTTATTGAAACAGGCGATAAACATGTGCCATTTTTAATCTCTGCTCCTACGATGAGGATACCGACCAATTTTAATATTGACACATCGGTAAATGCGTATTTGGCAATGAAAGCCATTTTGATAAAAGCAACAAGCGATGAAAGAATTACATCCATCGCTATCCCGGGGCTCTGCACAGGGGTTGGCCGTATGCAACCAATGATTGCAGCACGACAAATGTTCCAGGCTTACAAAGAAATTATCCTTGGGCAAAAAATGAACTTTGCAACATTTGGTGAAGCGCAAAAATATCATTGGAACATAAACCCCCAGGGAATGATCTGGACACATTGATCTTGATTCTCAAAAAAAGACCAACGTCAACATGTGGTTCTCTACTATGCAAAAAATACTTTTATTCATACTATTTGCCCTATATTTCAATACTGGAAATTCACAGTCTGATAGTTTACCTACTGGTTCAATAGGACATCAATTGACCAGGGCGATAGAGAAAGCCAGGCTAAAGGATTATGATAAGGCTATTTTAATTGTTGACTCTGCAATGGTAGTTGACAGTTCAAATGAACACATATTTGCACTTAAGGCGGAACTGTTATGGATGAAAAAAGATTATTACGCGGCAGCTATCTGTTATCAGCGGGCAATGTTTCTGGATAAAGACAGTAGTTATTTGAAGGGAGCATATCTATTTTTAGGTGTTTTAAATGAAAAAGCGGGGCTTCCGAATGAAGCACAAAAATATTATTTGAGAGCAATCGATCTTTTTGAAAATTATAGAAGAAAAGATGACCATCTTTTTGAAGTTAGTAACGCTATTGATTATGCCGTAGCTTTAATACTTTCCGGCTCTAAAAGAGAATGGAAGGGATTAATGAGTGGTTCTAACTTTGATAAATATAAGGAGCTCTATAAAGAGAAAAGCCGGAGGCAGGTTTTAGAAGCATACTGGAAAGAATATGACGACGATTAAGTTTGCTTCTCATCAAGATGATTGACGAATAAGACCTAGTGAAAAAGAACTTCAGCAATTCGAAAGCGATAATGGCTTTACCCGGCCCTGTGAAATGGTAGTGGGTGTTGGAGAAAAGCCATGAACCACCCGGGATGAAATAAGTAAACCACCAAAACCAATAGTTATGCAACGCAGAAACTTTATTAAAAATTCAACATTAACCGTTATCAGTGTTAGCGCTTTCGGGGCGTTGAACTGGAACGGAAAAATTTTTGAAGGCGACACCCCTACCACCACCGATATCCTGGGTCCATTTTACAGACCCGGCGCGCCTTTACGCACAAATCTCCGGCTTGCTGGCACAACCGGAACACCAATAATTTTGAAAGGGATCATTCATAAAGAAGACGGGAAAACTCCTGTCAGCAATGCTTTGGTTGAGATCTGGCATTGCGATGAAAAAGAAGTTTATGATAACACATCCGACGAATACAGGTATAGAGGTGGACAAAGAACAACCACAAACGGCAAGTATGAATTCAAATCTGTTTTGCCGGTTCCTTATAAAGCTGATCCCAACAGCGAAGCATCCTGGCGGCCGGCTCATATACATATGCGAGTGTCTGTACCTGGTCAACAAGACTTAATAACCCAGATCTATTTCAAAGGCGGCAAGTATATTGAGACTGATAAATGGGCCTCTGACCCGCAAGCTGTAAACAGGATCCTTCCTATCAGTAAAAAAAGCTCCGGTGAAAGTGAAATAGTTTTCAATGTGATCATGAGCAAGGAGATCCCGCTTGATAAAAAAGTTTATGATAAGATCACGGGATTGTATGCTATAGGTGATGACAACTTTGTTGAATTCACTAAAAGCGATGACCTGCTGTTTATGAAATATAATGGGCAGCTTTGGGCAAGCTTGAAATATATTGGCAATAACAGCTTTGAAGCAGGCATAGGTTATCCTAAAGTGAAATTCGAATTGCAAACTGATGGAAATGTAAAAGTAACTGTACAGCCGACACCTGATAAAACTTATAATGGCACAAAATATTTAAAGTACAGGTAGCAGACCTGGTATCATTCATGCTTTACTAGTAAACTATCGTCATGTATAAACTAAGCGTTGTTCTATTATCCCTTTTCCTTTGTAAAATTTCTATTGGACAAAAGATCGAACGGGTTTATTTAACTCCCGGAGATAGCTCATCGAACCTGTATATTATTCTGCATCCGCCTAAACTTCCGGTAAAGGGTTATATGTTTCTTGTTCCGGGCATGTTTCAAAAAGCGGAAGATGTTTTGCTGCAAACAGACCTGCCAAAACATGCCGCCCAACAAGGTATTCTAACAGTTATCGTCACCTTTAAAACCGGTATTTCATCTTT
>DASVNY010000324.1:0-3312 GCA_036383615.1 Chitinophagaceae bacterium | reverse complement strand
AGATCAATTTTATTCAGCGCTACGATAGCCGGAACTTTCAGCTTTAATGCAGTGAATATCTCATTTACTTCAGCCCAGTTCTCTTTTACGTCAACGAGCAATAAGGCTACATCTGCATCTTCCAGCGCACTCTTCACCGCCTGCATCATTTTCTCATGCAGTTTGTATTTTGGTTCAATAATACCGGGAGTATCCGAAAAAATGACCTGGTAGTCTTTTTCTGTCAGTATCCCTTTAATGCGATGACGTGTTGTTTGCACCTTTGGTGAAACAATAGCCAGTTTCTCCCCCATCAGGGCATTAAGCAAGGTGCTTTTGCCTGCATTAGGCCTTCCGAAAATATTTACAAAACCGGTTTTCATTAATAAAGCTTCAGACAGGAAGCTTCAAATAACAAGAAGAGAGGAGGTAGTCAGTCCTTGCCAGTTGAAGCCAACTGTGTAGGAAAATAAAAAGGCCAAACCGGGGTCTGGCCTTTCCGTTGTTGCGAAGGGGAGGATCGAACTCCCGTCCGCCGATTGGCGGATATGAGCCCACAAGCACCTAATGAATCAACTGCCAGATAAATTCACGGCCCTTGGCAGTTTTCAATTGCTTCTCTCTTCTCATCGCATCAGTCTTCTTTTCAAAAATCTCTGTGTGTATCAATTTCCAAGGTCTGAATTTAACGGTCCATCCCTTTGTTGATAGCTCCTGGTGTGACTTCAATCTTGCTTCAAGATTTGAAGTGTATCCTATATAGATCTTATCATACTGTTCACTATATAAAACATACACCGTAAACATAGCAAAGGCCCTTTGCCGAGCTTCTTCGTTGAAAAGGAGGATCGAACTCGCGTCCGCCACTTGGCGGATATGAGCCCGTAAGCAATTGAATTAATTAATTGCTTCTCTCTTTACATCGATTTAACCCTTGTTCCAAAAAACTCTACTATAAATAAAAGCCCTTTGCAGGGCTTTCTTCGTTGCGAAGGGGAGGATCGAACTCCCGACCTTTGGGTTATGAGCCCAACGAGCTACCGCTGCTCTACTTCGCGATGTTGGGCAGCAAAAGTAGGAGTATTACGATTACTTACCAAACAAAATATTCTCTGAGTAGAACCTCCTAATAATTGCCGGGTATCAGCAATAAACACAAGCAACAATTCCTATACAGATGTTAGATGTCCGCGATAAAGAAAAAAAACTACTTGTCACTTTTACGTATTAAGTAGTTTTTTTAGACCCCAATATGTTTAATATTCCTAATTGGTCAGGAAATTGCACTTTCAATTGGCATAACTGAATAATCCTATTTAATTAAAAATCCAACTCATGAAAAAAAACATGCTCATCATCTGCGCACTCGTATTGCTGATCTCTTCCTGTAAAAAGGGAAATGATAATGAACAATGCGATGTTACTATTGCTACGGTATCAGGAACATACAAGTTAACTGCGCTGAAATACAAGGCTACTACATCATCGCAGGAAGAAAACTGGTATCAGCAAGTAGTTGAGAATTGCAAAAAAGACGACCTCTATATTCTGAGTGCTAACGGAGATTTTGCCATCCAGGATGCTGGCACCGTATGTGGTCAAAATGGCGATTACTCTGGTGCATGGACCCTCCAGGATAATTTCATTGATATGGATGGCTACTACTTTGGTACCGTTGAAAGCTTTGATTGTAACACATTAGTTTTTACACAAACAGAAGCTTTGATTCCCGGTGATAAACTGACAGCAACTTTTGTAAAACAATAATATTGCTACGCACAACAAAAAGGCTGTCGGGATAGACAGCCTTTTGTTTTTATATCCTCGTATTATGACTATATTTTCGAGATCCTGCTTGCGCCATTGGTTTTTATATCACGGATAACACCATCGCCTTTATACTTGATACCGCTGGCTCCGCTGGCTTGTGCTGATAACTCTTTATTCACCGTTATGCTTATATCACTGGCACCGCTTGCCCTTGCATTGCAAAACTCCGTTGCCAGGTCAATGCCCCTGAAATTACTGGCTCCCTGGGCCTCCACAGTAAGCTGAACAACTGTGCCGCTTGCTTTCATATCAGAAGCCCCGCTGATATCAAGGTTCATCTTTTTGACATCGAGCTTCACATTTTTAATATCACTGGCACCGGAAAGATCAATTTTCAGCTCATCAGCTTTCAACACTCCATCTACAAACACATCACAGGCGCCACTTATGGCAAGCTTGTCAATAGTTTTAAAAGAGATATACGCTTTAAGTTTTTTATTGCCGTTATTCAACTTCCATGTTCCTTTTTCAAGACCTATATACAATATCCCATTCTTAACCTCCACTACGATCCTGTCACGGGTCTTTTGATCAACGGCACTCACAGCAACAGCTTCTTCATTGCTTTGGCTGAGATACACATCAAATGCATTGGAGACATCGATGCCATGAAAATTCTTAGCTTCTCTTATCTCAGCATTGGAATCATTAATGGTTTTTTGCGCCATCAATCCTGTAGATCCAAAAGCGATAATTAATAATGATGCGATAATCTTTTTCATACAATCAGCATTTGTTGGTTTAGATCTTTGAGGCCTTTCCTCCGGTGCTTGTTTTAATATCCCGGATACCAGCATCTCCTTTATATTTTACATATCCGCCTGTATTCGCATTTACGCTCAACTCTTTTTGAACGGTGATGTAAATGCCTGCACCCGTGCTCATTTTAGCCGAACAATTACTTGTTTGCAGGTCCTCACCAAAAAACTTACTACCCGTATCACCGTCTGCTTCAAAGCTATCAGCTTTGCCGGTCAGCGTTATTTTAGAACCTGTGCTCTGGCTTACCGTTAAAGAAGTCACATCAACTTTGCCTGTTACACTGCCACCCGTGTTTCCTTTTATTTTGAGTGAAGAAGATGAGAGCACTCCTTCAATTTCAACTGCAGCACCTGTGGTTACATTCAATTGGTCAAGCTTTTTATAAGAAACATAAGCTCTCAGGTTTTTGCTTTCATTCTTTTTATTGATGGCTCCCAATTTAGAATCATAGTATATTTTAAGAATACCGTTCTCAACTTTGGTAACGATCTTATCTCTGTGTTCAGCATTGGCAGCACTCACAGCTACAGCTTCCGTGTTGCCTTCAGTAAGTATGAGCTTTATTCCCGTAGCCACATCAATGCCATGAAAACCACTCACGGTTCTTGTCTCCGCATTGGGGTCATTGATCGTCTTTTGTGCAACCGCTGCAAGGGTTGATAAAACCAGTACAATTGGTAATAAGAATTTCTTCATGATCTTTTGCTTTGGAAATGGGACGGAGAGCCTTTCTGAAAAGTT
>DASVNY010000323.1:0-4068 GCA_036383615.1 Chitinophagaceae bacterium | reverse complement strand
CTTCTCTGCGGCCACGGCTGCGTCCATCGAGCACATACCAAAGCATGTGTGCAATTTGTTTGGCCGTCAGCTCATCTTTATCATGCTGCACATCATAACCATAAATGCCAATGCTGTTCACATTCGGACTCATGCCTGCATAGCGCATCAGCACACAGGCTTCTTCACCATTAAAACCATTGGGCGAAACCGTGTTTGCAGGGGCATAAGCATGAGCAATGGCAGATATATCAAAAGACAGCATATTGCTGTTTCGGATCACCGGTTCCATTTCATCAATACTTTCTTTTACATGACCAACCCTGAAGCAGTCAAAGCGGAGTTTGTCCATTGTTTCAAGCATCCGCGGGTGGACATAGTAACTCTGGAAACCGATATGATTATAATGCCGCATAAAATTGGGCTCGCCGGTCAGCATTTCCATCAAAAAATTCTCGTGCCGAAAAGGAGAATCAAGATTCAGGTCTATCAATGCATCCACACAACTGGCTTCAATGGTTTTCTTATTTTCCGCGTAAGCATTGTATTGTGATAAAGTAAGATCATGTGAGCCTCCCAAAATGATAACTGTTTTGCCATCATTGATCAATTCATACACAACGGTCTTTAATGCAGCATATGAATCGGTAAACAGTGAACCGGCTTTAATATTACCGATATCAGCGATCTTAATATCCTGGTGCCAGTAATATAGATTATAGAAATGGCGACGGACAACATCAGGCGCTTTACTATGACCATGTATTAGTCCGCTGCCTCTTTGCTCTCCACAACCCACTAAAACTATCTGCACCTCATCAAGATCAGGGAATTCTCCATCATAAACACTCAATACGTTTCCCAACTGACCATCTTTATAGCCTTCATCATGAGAAAGTTCGTGGATGTTGAGGGGGGAAAGAAAGTCGGAAATGTTGAGGTAGTCTGACATGGTTGCAAATCTAATGGAAAGTGGAAAATAGAGAATAGAAAATGGGGAATAGAAAGTGGAGAATGGGGTGGGTTATTCTTTCAGGTTGGAGATCATTTTACTTATCATTTTAAAAACGGACTCAAGCCGCTGCTCAAGCTGCGGTATTTCCTGCTTGTGTATGTAACCAAGGATCATGGATAGTTCGATCTGGGTGTCAACTTCGACGAGCGAGCTTCGGGACATTTCATAAAATCTCTTTTTTTCACGTTTTGAGAACCTTGCGGAACCTTCTGCCAGATTACTGCATACAGAAACTGCAGCACGTCTTAGTTGAGTAACCAGCACAAATTGCTCTTCTCTTGGGTAAGTTTTTGTGATACTGTAAATTTCTTTTACAAAATCAAGTGCTATTTTATACACTTCAAGATTTTTGTGAGCAAGTTGTAGCATAAGGTAGAGTTCATTTTGGGATTGTATCAGCCGTTAGCTATCGGGCTTTAGATTTTGGGTAGGATTAGGCCCGTTGCCGCGCCCTCCTTATTCCCAGCGTCATAAATATCGTATCTCCTTTCAAACAAAACCAAGAGAAAAACACAGAGAATTATCGTTTTTTCCTCCCACTACGACCAGGAAATCTTTCTCCATTACAAACTGCCGCACTACTCCCCTTTTTCCACTCTCCATTTTCCATTACTTATCTTTGTCGCTATGGAAAATTTGCTGAACAAGATTGAGGCGTATAAAAAGGAGATCAGCTCTTTTACTGCGACCGATGCCGTAGCTGTGGAAGGCTTTCGTATCAAATGGCTGGGCACAAAGGGTGTGGTGAAAGAGATCATGGGTGAAATGAAAACGGTAGCACCCGCTGACAAAAAACAGGCAGGACAATTATTAAATGAATTCAAACAGTTTGCCGAAGCAAAGTTTGAAGAGCTGAAGAACGCTACCAGCGACCAGCAACCGACAACCGGCAACCAGATAGACCTTACACTTCCCGGGGATGCTATGCCATTGGGCAGCCGTCACCCGGTTACGCTAATGCGCAATAAGATCGTTTCTATTTTTCAACGATTAGGATTTGCAGTAGCTGAGGGGCCGGAGATCGAAGATGACTGGCACAACTTCGGCGCATTGAATTTACCACCGCATCACCCTGCCCGTGATATGCAGGACACCTTTTATGTGCAGCAAAATCCTGATTGGGTATTAAGAACGCATACCAGCAGTGTGCAGATAAGGGAAATGGAGAAAGGAAAGCTGCCCATTCGTATGCTGATGCCGGGTCGTGTTTATCGCAATGAAACAGTGAGTGCGAGAAGTCATTGCTTTTTTCACCAGGTAGAAGGTTTATATATCGATGAGAATGTTTCTTTCGCTGACCTGAAACAAACGCTTTACTTTTTTGTGAAGGAGATGTATGGCAAAGATGTAAAGGTTCGTTTTCGCCCTTCTTATTTTCCTTTCACGGAACCCAGCGCTGAAATGGATGTAAGCTGTTTTATCTGTGGTGGTGAGGGCTGTAATATTTGTAAGAAAACTGGTTGGGTGGAAATTCTTGGTTGTGGCATGGTTCATCCGAATGTTTTAACCAATTGCAATATCGATCCTAATAAATACAGCGGGTTTGCATTTGGAATGGGTATTGAAAGACCGGCGATGCTGAAATACGGGATCAATGATATTCGTCTGTTCAGCGAGAATGATGTACGGTTCTTAAAACAGTTTACGGCAGCGATATAGCGGGGAATTATAGTATGAATTTGTAATCTTCAAGAGCTGGGTCTAAGTTATATTCATTGTTTGAACCAAAATAAAGTTCGGACTCATGATAGAACAGTAGCGCCCATGACAAACTTTGGTCAAATACAGTTAGGTCTTCATAGTAATAAAAGCTGTCAAAATATTTTATTAATAGCTTCCATGGAACAATCATAGCCTCTTCAGGCTGCCATGATAGAAAAATTTTTTTATCAAATGGAAGTCCACGATGATAAAGCCATTTTTTTGTATCTGCTTCTTTTCCTGCTTCAATTTTTAACCTGTTAATGGTTCTGAAATAATCTTTTTTAAATGGAGTGTTTTCAAAAAGAGCCGAATTTGAAATAAACTTCCAAAGAAATTGTGAGGCTGTTTTATCCAATGGCTGTAATTGATCAAGATGAATTTCAGCAAGATGATCATATTTTTTATCAGTGAATCTCCATTTTAGTGGAAATTCATTCATTGAAATAATATGTTCATGAATATTAGTGAAGTCTACTACCATGAATAATTTATCTTTTCAAAAATTCCTTCACAATCTCCTCCGCTTCATTGCAGGCTCTTTCCAGCGAGTCATTCAGGATCACTTTATCAAACTGGGTTTTGAAAGAAAGCTCATAGGAAGCTTTGCTGATCCTTGCTTCAAGCGACTCAGGAGTTTCTGTTCCTCTTGCTTCTAACCGATTTCTTAATTCTTCAATGGAGGGTGGTTCGATGAATAGCGATAAAGAAGTTGTTGGGAATTGCTGTTGCACATGAATGCCACCTTTCACATCCACATCTAATAAAGGAGCTTTATTGTCACTCCATATCCGCTCCAGCTCTGATTTTAATGTGCCGTAGTATTTGCCTTCATACACCATCTCCCATTCCACGAATTCCTCATCGAGTATTTTTTGCTGGAACGCTTCTACAGATATAAAATAGTAATCCACTTTATCTTTTTCATTGTTGCGTGGCTTGCGGGTAGCGGCAGAAATAGAAAAGGCTAATTGATCGGGTAATGTTTTTAATAGATGACGAACTACCGATGTTTTACCGGAACCCGAAGGGGCTGCAATGATAATTACCTTGTTTTGAGTGGATACCATGTAAGGGTATAATCCGGCAAATGTAAATATTATTCATGTGCAAACCTGCCTGTTAAAAGGCAGTGGATCGATTTCCCACAAAGCCACAAAGATCACAAAGTAATCAAAGAAATAGCTTTGTGATCTTTGTATCTTGGTGGGCAATTATTCTCAAGCTTAGAGCCGTGTGATTTCAGCCCCCAGCTTTTTCAACCTTCCATCAATATCCTGGTAGCCTCTGTCGATCTGTTCAATGTTTTGAATAATACTTTTTCCATCTGCGCTTAATGCCGCGATCAATAACGCAACACCTGCGCGGATATC
>DASVNY010000322.1:0-1612 GCA_036383615.1 Chitinophagaceae bacterium | reverse complement strand
GCCTATATATTATTATGGATCATTCTTCCTCCCCGTGACCTCGAAGGTTTCTCCGGAAAAAGACTGTACCGCAATCCCGATGACAGGATCATTGGTGGTGTATCGGGTGGTTTGGCTGCCTATTTCAATGCAAGAACAACTACGATCCGCCTGATCTTCGCCGCTCCTTTATTATTCAGCATATTTTTCAGCATTCTGAAAAGCATAAGCTGGAGTGGTGACTTTGATGTGTTTCCCAACATCGTGTTTGGTTCATTGACCGGAACTTTTATCCTGGCTTATGTTATTCTCTGGATGGTATTGCCTGAAGCCAATAGTCCCTATGAAAAAATGGAGATGCGTGGTGAAAAGGTTGATGTGAACAGGATCCGCCAGAATGTAAAAGAAACCGCTGAGAGTATGAAGGACCGTGTGAAAGGATGGGGCGAAGAAGTAAAAGAGTCAGCGCAAAACTTCAGTGAAAAAGCAAAAGAGTTTGCCAATACAAGAGGTAAAACATTTGCCAATGAGTTTAGTGATACGGCCCGCAGAAGCGGTAGAGGTGTTGGTCATGCGATTGGTGTATTGTTTAAAGTATTCTTCCTGTTTATTGTAGGAACGATCGCTTTTGGATTGTTTGTAGCCTTGATCGCATTGCTGTTTGCCGGTGCAGCCTGGTGGCCGATCAATAATTTCTTATGGACAAGCCAGTCCCAACAATTATATGCATGGGGCACGTTGATATTTTTTATTTGCGTTCCGTTGATCGGTTTTATCATCTGGCTGATACGTCGCATTATCAGGGTTCGTTCAAAAAGCAATTATCTCGGCTGGACATTTGGTTTTCTCTGGACAGTAGGTTGGATAGCTGCTGTTTTGTTAGCGGTTAGCCTATCAAAAGATTTTCGTGAGTATGAGCATACCGACAGCACCCTTGAAATGGTTCAGCCCGCCAATAAAAAATTGATCGTTGCCGTTTCTCAACCCGAGCTTCAATATACTGGTCGTTTTGACTGGATGAATGACGATGGTCAAGGCTGGGATCTTTCTGAAGACACCTTGAAAATGTCAAGCGTACGATTTGAAATAAATGCAAGCGCGGATTCTTTATATCATGTTATCATTAAACGTTACAGTTTTGGAAAAACTAACGAAGAAGCGTTGAACAGGGCTGAAAAAATTCAGTACGCCGTTTCTTCGAAAGACAGCATCCTTGATCTCGGTAATGGTTATGCAGTTGGAAAAGAAAGCAAATTCCGTGGCCAGCAGATAGAGATCGAAATACAAGTGCCGATTGGTAAAAAACTTCGTTTTGATGAATCGATCACTGATAAATTGAACCCAAATAATTTCAGGTTCAAAAGAACCTATAGAAAAAGAGGTGGGGTTGATATCCGGATAGATGAAGATTATTCTTTCCGTTTCCGAACCGGGGTTGATTATACTATGGGAATTGATGGCAATTTGAAAGATGAGACAGGCCAAACGCCGACAGATGACTATCGTTATCCTCATAGTGACACACAACGTATCAACAGGGCTATTGAACTAAAAGAACAGGAAATAAAAGATTTGAAAGAGAGAAAAAAAGAACAAGAACAGCAAAAAAGCAACGGCTCCATTAAATCTGAAA
>DASVNY010000321.1:0-6747 GCA_036383615.1 Chitinophagaceae bacterium | reverse complement strand
CAGCCCCGGGGTATTACTGGGGTGGTTGATCCTGTAATAGTATTAAAAAGAATCAGCCTGCCTTGCACACCAACCATTAGCGTTTTTGCGTCGATGCCTGCCAATGCCCTGACATAATTGGAACCCGCATCAATATGGTTGAATAATATATTACGTTCAAAGTTGAACGATGCTTTATCAAAAACAGCAAGGCCAGCTTCACGGGTAGCAGCATAAATTTTATCGCCGGATAAATAAATATCATCGAACCTCGTATTGGGATATTGCTCTTGTAGCCCGGCGGGAAGCATGGTTGTTTCCACAACGGGCTTTTGTAATTTTTGCCGCAACAATCCCTTATTGGTTCCAATCATTAAACGACCATCTCTTCCTTTTACAATAGTGTTGCAGGAAAATATTTCCAACTGTTTTGCCGGATCGAATTTTACCGAACCGGTTTCCCGGTTAAAATAAAAAGTATAGATGCCCGATTGCTGCCCGGTAATATAAAAACATGAATCATTGATGGCAAGCAATTTTGAGCGCCAGCCTATTTCTGCACGCAGATCTATGGGCACCTTCGATGCGGACCTTTTCTTTTGTTGAAGGTCAACATGCACAACGAGGTTATCATTGATTTTAAAAACAAAAAATTCTCCAGGTCTTACCTGGAAAAAATACAAAGGAGGGTCAGGATAACTCATGAATTCATCAAGCAAAGGAAAATCACCGGCCTTCACTCTTTCAAGGCGTTTTTTGCTTTTGTCATACACATACAAACCATTCACTGAAATTATCAGCAATCGTGTTTTATCGATCTCCAGCAATTCTGCACCAAAAACAAAATGATGAAGCGGCACTTCGTTGTCCTTATAATAATCAAATCTTGAAATAAGCTCGTGGTTTTTAGTAAAGTGATAAAAGCCGGAACGGGAAAGCACATATATGTTACCGCCCTCATCACCCATAACCTTCATGGTCATGTTGAATTTGAACTGGTGCTTTTTCTCATGATAAGGAATAAAGAGGTTTTGTTGTGCTGCAGTAGCTGTGTTAACAATATGAACAGCGGTGCCATAAATCGCAAAGCGTTTATCATCCAGCCAATTGAGATCCCATAGATCATTTGAAGGAATGGAGTTGCTGTCGTTGTTGCTGTAATAATTAATAAACCGGTTTCCATCAAAGCGGTTTAACCCCCAAAGAGTAGTCAACCATATATAACCCTTCGCATCTTCTGCAATACCATTCACGGCATTATCTGACAAACCATTTGCCGTAGTGTACTGATCAAAATCAGCTGGCTTTAATGGCTGCGCATAGAGTTGGGCTGTGCAGCAAAGTAGCAATATGAACAAAACGTAACGGTACATGCAGTTGCTGTATTGAAATTAAAGTTAGCTAGTTCAGTTATCAAAAATTATCATCCCGGATCATCAAAAAATAACTATCGCCGTTGGGAAACCGGTAGTAGCCTTTGATTTCGTCAAACTAACCGTTGGGGCGACTCAACCCTACTAACTTTTTTTACCTGCATTTCCGGTTGGAAGTAAAACGCCGCCGATGGGCGAAAGGCAAAATAAAATGCCCCGGTGCGGGCATAGGTTTGTGTCAGAAACAGGAAGAACTGTATAAAAAGTGAAGTTCAGTGATCACTTAAAAAAACGGGGCGAAACCGAAAAGCCATACGAGTAGGAGCAAAAAATAAAATATGCCAAAGTTTATTATCGAAAGAGATATCCCGGGTTCTGGTGCATTGACCAAAAGCTCCCTTCAACAGATCGCCAGGAGATCATGTGAGGCTATCAGGGAGATCGGCCCCGATATCCAATGGGTGCAGTCTTATGTTACTGCGGACAAATGGTATTGTGTTTATATAGCTAAAGATGAATCACTGGTTCGTGAACACGGAAAACGCGGTGGTTTCCCGGTGGATGATGTGCTGGAGGTGATGGCTGTTGTTGATCCTGCAGATGCCGAGAATATTGCTGAACTGATGCGCTAAGCGAATCTTAAATATCAACGGGCATAATACTGCCCTGAACTTTTAAAACAATAAAAACAAAATGAAAAAAACCTTATTCACATGGAGCAACTGGAAAATTTCCAGTTTACTAAGCGTTGTCTTTCTTGCATTGACAGTAGCATCCTGCAACAAAGACAACACAGAACAACCCGAAAGAACTGCTATTGAAAAATACAGTAATTATCTACCTGCAGCAACTATACAGGAATTAATGGCTGCAAAAAATGCTACGCAAAAGTATCGCTCACTTGATTCAGCTATTGCGGATGGCTATACAAATATCAATGTAGTGGTAGAAAACATGGGCTTCCATTATATGAAAGCATCACTGGCAGACACTATTTTTCAACCAGAGAAGCCGGAGATACTTGTTTACAACAAACAACATGATGGGCGCATTGAACTCGTAGCCGTTGAGTATGCGGTGCCCATTCCTTTAATGCCCAATAAAGAGCCAAGAGGTTTTACAGGCGGCGCTGATGTGTGGACCTACAGCACCACTTTCAACTTATGGTTATTACATGCCTGGATATGGGAGTTCAATCCATATGGAGCATTCACGCCTACTAACCCTAACGTTCACCTTCATTAATCATCTAAAAAAATAAACACATGAAACATTTATTGCTAATAGCGCTTACAGTATTTTTTTACAACAGCAGATCACAGGCGCAAAATCTCTACATGGACATTCATTACATGCAACCGGGAAAGGTAAAAGCTGAAGATGTGGCCGCTGCTCACCAACAGGACCTGGCCATTCAAAAAAAATACAGTGTAACATTTTTGAAATATTGGGTAGATGAAAAGAACGGCATCGTATATTGTCTTTCTTCGGCAAAAGATTCAGCCAGCGTAAGCCAGACACATCAGCATGCACATGGATTAATGCCTGCGGAGATACTGCTCGTTAAAGAAGGGGAAGAAGCAAAGTCAATGAATGGTAATTCCTATTTCATGGACATTCACCAACTGGGCGCGGGTAAAGTAACTGCTGAAGATGTAGCCGCAGCGCATAAAAAAGACCTGGCTGTGCAACAGGCACATGGTGTGCAATTCATTAATTATTGGGTAAGTGAAAAAACAGGTAAGGTGTTTTGTCTTTCACAGGCGCCTGCCACAGCTAACATAGTAGATGCGCATAAAGAAGCACATGGTCTTTTGCCTAATTACGTAGAGCTTGTTAAACAAGGACAATAATTTCTCTCCTTTTCATAAGATCAGTTATGAAAGGGGAAACCGGGATTCTTCCGGTTCAGTAGAAGAACTCGATGATTCGGTATGGTTAAGTATCCATTTCCTGTGGCGCAGTAATGCGCCACTTTTTTTATGAACAAATGGAATTGAGTTGCAGGTTCACTAATAGACGAAACGATCTTTACAGGTGCTGTTGCCGAAGCTGGCACGACGCAAATTTCCTTCACTAGTTTTTTCTTTGGGTAGAATTTCATCCCATTGGTATCGGGTTTTAGATTTTGGGCAGTATTTGGCCCAGTGCTGGGCCCTCCCTACGCCAAGCGTCCTCCCCCGCCACCACCTGCCATTTCTTCCCAGGCAAATGCTCTGCTTATCAGCAATATCTGCCGACTTTATCAATCAGAGGATAGCCGTGGCACGACTACGCTCAATAATTATCACAGGGCTTGATTAATTAATCATCATAAATATAGCATCTCATCCCAGGCAAGACCAAGGGAAAAACACCGAAGAATTACCGTTTTTTTCTGCCATTAAATCCAGAAAACACGTCGCCATTTCAAACGGATACACTACTTAAAGACTTATTACCCCAGCTTTTCTTAACAGTATGGACACAAAATAAAAACCGATTTCTCAGTTTGAGGGCTTATCTTTGCCCTGTTAATTTGAGTTCGACAGCATTTTGTAAGTGAACGATTTTTTCTGCTAAGCCCATAATCCTTTATAAAGGATCCGCTAATAGTTAGTCTTCTTTACGTTGCGTGTATCTCAAGTATTTATTGATCTTTAATTTTTTTAGATGAACATTTATGTTTCAAACCTGAGCTTCGCCGTACAAGACGAAGACCTGATGTCTTATTTTGCAGAATACGGAGAAGTAACTTCTGCGAAAGTGATCATGGACAAATTCACTAACCGTAGCAAAGGTTTCGGTTTTGTTGAAATGTCTGACGATGAGGCTGCAAAAAAAGCTATCGCTGAACTGGATGGCGCTACCGTTGACGGTCGCTCTATCAAAGTAGCAGAAGCAAGACCTAAAGAAGAAAGAAAGCCAAGGCCTTCTTACTCTAATTCAAACAACCGCTGGTAATCAGCTATGTTGAATAGTCTTTCAAACCCTCCAGAGATTTATTTCCTGGAGGGTTTATCTTTACAAAAAGCACCGTTTACCAACTCATTATCATTTGAAATTCACAGATTTTAATTTCCACGATAGTTTACTCGAAGGCATTGCCGCCAGCAATTATGAAGATGCCACTCCCGTACAGGAGCAGGTGATCCCATTAATATTGCAGGGAAAGGATATCATTGCCTCCGCGCAAACCGGCACCGGCAAAACCGCCGCCTTCTTATTACCCGTACTTAACCGCATTCTTAGTGATGCTCCACAAGACCATCATATCAGTGCGATGATCATTGTGCCAACAAGAGAGCTGGCCGTTCAGATCAGCGAACACCTTGAAGGTCTCTCCTATTTCACTTCTGTTAGTTCGATAGCAGTGTATGGTGGGGGCGATGGCCATTCGTTTATCCAGGAAAAAATGGCTTTGTCAAAAGGAGTTGATATTGTCGTTTGCACACCGGGTAAAATGATCGCCCATATCAATATGGGTTATGTAAAACTGAAACAATTAAAATACCTGGTGCTGGATGAAGCCGATCGTATGCTCGATATGGGTTTTCATGATGACATCATGCGCATCATTAACCAGCTTCCCGCTAAAAAGCAAACCCTGCTTTTCTCCGCTACTATGCCGCCCAAGATCAGGACGCTGGCCAAAAAGATATTGAATGAACCCGCCGAAATAAATATTGCTATTGCCAAGCCACCTGAAAAGATCAACCAGCAGGCCTTTATTGTTTTTGAACCGCAGAAAATGCCATTGGTAAAAATGCTGCTCAAAAGCAAGCAGTTTAAATCCATTATCATCTTCTGTTCGAAAAAACAGCAGGTGAAATTGCTAACAAAAGAACTCAGGCGTGCAGGGATACCGGCGGAAGAAATTCACTCCGATCTTGAGCAAAATAAAAGAGAAGAAGTGTTGCGTGGCTTTACCAGCAGACGAATTCCTATTTTGGTCGCCACCGATATATTAAGCCGTGGCATTGATGTGGACCATATCGATCTTGTCATCAATTTTGATGTGCCGCATGATGGAGAAGATTATGTACATCGTATTGGCCGCACGGCCAGAGCTGAAACAGACGGCACAGCCTATACATTCGTCAGCCAGAAAGAGCAAAATAAGTTCGCAGCTATTGAAAACCTTTTAGGCAAGCAAGTTCCTAAAGCAGCATTGCCTGAACAAGTGGGGCCGGGCCCGGCATATCAACCAAGAAGCGGAAGGTCTCAAAATCGCAGACAAAGACGATAAAAAAATCCTGCCCAACCGGACAGGATCCAATCTATTTTGATTTGATGTAATCTCTTATGCTCTTTGCTTAGCCGCAGGTTTTCTTTTGCCTTTCTTCAATGCCGATTCAATAGCAGCGCTAATGTTGGCAAAAGTAGGTTTACCTACAAGTGGCTCATCGTTGATAAAGAAAGCAGGCAATGATTTTACACCACGGTTCAATCCTTCTTTCAGATCATCCTGCACCTGCCAGCCATATACGCCATTCACCAGGTCGTCGAGGAATTTTTTATTCTTCACACCGGCTTCTTTAGAATGCAACTTAAGACTGGTAGTACCAAGGTTACGACGGTTCTGAAATAATACATTATGCATTTCCCAGAATTTTCCTTCCTGGCCGGCAGCTACGGCAGATTCACTTGCCTTGAGACTGCGTTGATGCACCATGGTAAGAGGAAAATGACGGAACTGGAATCTTATCTTCCCTTCATATTCTTCCAGCAATTGTTTTACGATCTCGTTGGCTTTGGCGCAATCTTCGTTCTCGTACTCGCCAAATTCCATCAAGGTAACAGGTGCGTCCTTTTGCCCCACCCACATTTCTTTGGGCTCAATAATAATAACATCATCTTTCTTGAATGCCATAATAAACTCCTTTTTTTAGCTTTTTCCAGGCAAGCGGTTCCGGCTCATCAGCATTATAACAACCAAAGACTGTTTTGGTTGATTTTAATGCAATTAGGCCATTTTTGGCCGGTGAAGGTAGCGTTTTTTTGGCCACCGGCTGTAGAATATATTGGGAAATACATGAACTTGTTTGTCCTACATTGTAAACCAAGACCTAATCATCGATAACAAAAGAATCGCTATTTCTTTAAACATGCTTTCGTGTTAAGGAATTTTTAGTTTGTTGGCTTGGCCATAATGAGATCGGCGAACCAAACTCATTGATTTCTAAAGCCTATGACCCCGCCCATCTTATTTTAGCCATCCAAAATCCGACCAAAACTTGGTTTGCTGCCAGAAATGCCAGCTTTTACTTTTGTCCTGTCAATTCAAACATACCGGTTGCGCCCCATCTGAAACGACCGGTCACATCTGCAGAAACGATTCCCTGTCATTTAGCTTGCCCGATTGCCGATCCATAATGCTGGAAACAAGAATTATTAAACAACAAAAAGAAGAATT
>DASVNY010000320.1:0-1566 GCA_036383615.1 Chitinophagaceae bacterium | reverse complement strand
CTTTTGCAAAAACTGAAATTCCTTTGGGTAAAAGCAACGGTAAAAAATCCAAAATTTACAGGACTTGTTTTTGGTATAGTGCCCGAGTTCCAGGGTAAAGGAGTAGATAGTTATTTGATCGTGGAAGGATGTAAAGTGATCCAAAACCTAATCATTGAAAATGGCGACTATAAAATTGGAAAAGTCATTTATGAAGATTATGAAATGCAATGGATCGGCGAGTTCAATCCAAAAATGATTAATGTGGCCGAAGCGCTGGGCACTTATCGCAGCCGCATCCTGACCACTTATCGTTATTTATTTGACCGGACCAAAGAATACAAGCCTCACCCGATCTTACACTAATTTATTCACACACGAATTCCTTTTCCCGGGTTCCATTCCGGGTTTCTTAAATTGCAGCCGGTATGGATAAATTCATCGTTTCGGCACGAAAATACAGACCGCAACTGTTTAATACAGTAGTGGGACAATCGCATATTACCACCACTTTAAAGAATGCGATCAAAAATGATCAGCTGGCGCATGCATTTCTTTTTTGCGGACCAAGAGGTGTGGGCAAAACCACCTGTGCAAGGATATTGGCCAAAACGATCAATTGTGAGAACCGGACAAAAGATGGCGAAGCCTGTAATAGTTGCAACTCCTGTACTTCTTTTAATGAAGGCACTTCGCTGAATATTCATGAGCTGGATGCTGCGAGTAATAACTCAGTTGATGATATAAGAACATTGGTGGAGCAGGTTCGTTTTGCACCACAGGCCGGAAGATATAAAGTGTATATCATTGACGAGGTGCACATGCTCAGCTCTTCGGCCTTCAATGCCTTTTTGAAAACGCTGGAAGAACCCCCGTCTTATGCCATTTTCATTTTAGCAACGACTGAAAAACATAAGATATTACCCACGATCCTCAGCCGTTGCCAGATATTTGATTTTAAGCGTATCACTACCAATGATACGGTAGAACATCTGCAGGAAATTGCAGAGAAAGAAGATATCAAAGCAGAAAAACCCGCCCTGCAGGTAATCGCTCAAAAAAGTGAAGGCTGTATGCGGGATGCCCTGAGCATCCTCGATAAGATCGTCAGTTTTACCAATGGAGAACTAACCTATACCAACACTTTAGAGCATCTTAATATCCTCGATGCGGATTATTATTTCAAATTGCTTGATTGCATGCAACAGCAGGACCTTTCAGGTGCCATGTTATTGTATGATGATATCAATCGTAAAGGTTTTGAAGGTGACCTCGTATTGAATGGTTTTGCTGAATTCATACGCAACCTGCTTGTTTGCAAAGATGAAAAAGTGGCTGTCTTATTAGAAGTAGTTGAAAGTTTTAAAGACAGGTATATTGAGGCCGGTAAAAAAGTGCCTGCCGCATTTTTGATAAGTGCATTAAACATCCTGAACGAAACAGAGATAAATTATAAAGCGGCCCGTAACAAACGTCTTCATGTTGAACTGGCCATCATCAAACTTTGCTACCTGCAACAGGCGCTTGAATTGACCGCGGATGCAGGTGGCATAAGTAAAAAAAAACTAGTTGACGCAGCAAAACCTG
>DASVNY010000319.1:0-1701 GCA_036383615.1 Chitinophagaceae bacterium | reverse complement strand
ATTTCACCACTTACCTTCTTCCCTGCGCGGGAGCAACAAGTGGAAGCACCAACTATAAGTATGCGTTGAATACCAGTTTGGGCTCTGGTACTCCTGTAACTGTTTCTTCTACGGCTAATCCCCTAACTATTTCCAAAACATCTGATCATAGTTTATATGGACTAAGCACATCAGCAATTTTTACAGTCACGGTTCATAACCCTGGTTCGTTTGGGATAACCATTGATAAGATCACTGATGAGATACCGGCAGGGTTTACGTTTCAGTCGATTCACGGAACAAGCAATGTGACAGCTTTAAATTCCACTTCCGTTCCCGCAGCTGGCGCCACCGGCACTATAACATTTGATGGCGGAGTAGTATCAGGGCCAAATACATCTTATTTTATTGCAGCGGGACAATCGCTTATTTTAAGATATACTGCAACAACAGCATCTTCGAATGCTTTTAACCTGCTTACAACCGCGAGAGGTTTTGTTGCTACCACGCAAATCGGTTCTGCGCAAAACACCGTTTCTGCTTCAAATACTTTACCGGTTACCATTTTGTCGTTCAGAGCATCTGAGCAAGCTGATCTTGTTAAACTGGATTGGACAACCACCAACGAGATCAACAGCGATGTTTTTGAAGTGGAAAGAAATAATGGAAGCGGATTCAGAAAGATAGGAGTTGTGAATGCAACAGGGGCTTCATCAATAGTGAATAACTACAACTTCGTTGACTCATTCGCATTGCCTGGCAAAAATCAATATCGCCTGAAAGCCGTTGACAAGGACCAGCAATACAAATACAGTACAGTATTAGCTGTTGATAGAAAAAATAATGGCCTCGTTATACGAAGCATTTATCCAAACCCATTCAAAGAGAATATCAATATCAGGTTGTTTGCCGACAAAAAGCAGGACCTCGTTATTCAATTAACAGATATAAACGGGCGCGTTGTGCTTAAACAAACAAGATCCTGCACACAGGGGGCAACCGAGATAATTATTCCTGTTCAACCCAATCTTAATGCAGGAGTTTACTTTTTGGAACTTGCCACAGGCGACAACTCATTACAACGGATAAAGCTGGTTAGGGCGGCAGAGTAAGATCATTAGAATGCCTTTTTCTTTGCCGGGCTCCCTTCAATGATGTATCCATTAAAGGAAATGCTTTCCCTGTTGGTGCTGATCACCTGCAATGTTGCACGTTTGTTTTCAAAGACTGTGAGGTAGAGATATTGAACATCCGGCGCATCTTTAGGCTTGATGGTGATCTCCCACCTGTTTTTCTTTCCTTTTTTAACGGTATGTTCAAAATCGGTTGAATTGAACTTGATGCCTCCATCGGTAGTATTATAGCTGCTGCTATAAGCTCTTCCAAAAAATGGGAGCCATGCATTGACTGATCCTTTTGATACTGCCAGATCATAATCGGCGGTCAGTTGACTCAATTGCCCTCTATCTGGAAATACACTCTGGGCCTTGAATATATAGTTCTGTGATTCTATCAACTGGTAAGCTGAATTTTTATCCTGTGCGGTTGCCGCTATCATCATCAGCAAAAGTGACAGACCTGCTATTATCTTTTTCATCGTTTTTTTAGGAATAGCTCATAAAACATGCCACGGGCGTTTTATTTTCCTATTGCTTTGTTACATTTTTTTGGCTGAATTGACCTGCGGCGGGTTTCTTATCTTTGCCACTCATTTTTAAGCAA
>DASVNY010000318.1:0-7172 GCA_036383615.1 Chitinophagaceae bacterium | reverse complement strand
GCGTAAAAATCTCAATTTCATAGTAAGCAGTTTATTTTCTGGGCTGAAAAGTAATGATTTTTTTGGCCTCATCCTAAATCTCTCACCTGAAGCAGTGCATCACCCGATAGCTATTGTGATTGAAATAGCAAAGAGGTTTTGCGGTTTTTATGGCAGAAAAAAACGGCAATTCTTCGGTGTTTTTCCCTTGGTTTTGTTTGAAATGAGATACGATATTTATGATGATTAATTAATCAGCCCCTATGATAACTATTGACTGTAGTCGCGCCACGGTTAAGCAGTGGCAGCAACGCCAGAATCATGGCACGGCTATCTTCTAATTGGTAAAATCGGCAGATGCTGCTGATAAGGAGAGCATTTGCCTGGGAACAAATGGTAGGCTGGCAGGAGGGGGAGGGCGTTGGGCTTTGGGAGGGCCCAGCACTGGGCCAAATTTTGCCTAAAATCTGAAACCCGATAGCTATCTGGTGATACACTATCACCTTTATTTGACCAGTGGTAACCCTGCTACTTTACTGATTCACTACCTTAAAGTCATGAAACCCGCTTCTCCTGTCAGTGAATTTGCTTTGTGGCGCAGTGAAAAATTATTCAATATTGATTTTGCTTCTTACACATTAAATCATCATAGCTTTCCCCGTCATTTTCATGATCATTATGTAATAGAATTGGTCATAAAAGGAGCCGATAAGTTTTATTGTGACGGCAAAACCTATACAGCCGTTAATGAGCAATTGGTCCTGATAAATCCGGGCGAAGTGCATACCGGCAGCACACTCAATGATGAAGCATTGCATTATTTCAGTCTTTGTCCCACCCCATCGGCTTTGCAACAAATAGCGGATTCATTGGAAAAAACAGTGCCCGCTGATCTTATCTTTAACCAATCATTATTGTATCAACCTGTTCTTGCCGGGAAGCTTAAGCAACTTTACTACTCATTTCAACAACCCGATGAAGCATTAAAACAGGAAGAATTATTTATTGAATTCATGTCCGGGCTTTTCGAACTGGCAGTTAATAAAAATTCCAGCAACCCGGTATCTTCTTATCGTGATGATGCAAGAATTAAATTACTTATGGACCATCTCCGCTCCCATTTCAGGGAAGATATTTCATTGGAACAAATGGCCGCTTTGGTAAATCTTAATCCATTTCATTTGGTACGTTTGTTTAAAAGAACAACCGGTGTTTCTCCTTACCATTATTTGCTGATACTAAGAACAGAGTTTGCAAAAAATTTATTACGAAAGGGATATAAAGTAAACGAAGCCGCCGCAGCTGCAGGCTTCTATGACACTTCTCATTTTCACCGCTTGCTCCGCAAATTTGCCGGCACATCACCCAAATCCTTCCTTTTGTCTAAAAGTCAATTTTGTACAAACTTTATTGCCTGAGAAATCATTGTTTTGTCTGAAATATCATGCCATGACAAAGCAGTTTTTACTCCTTTTTTCATTCATAACATTATCCGTCTTTTCTTTTGGTCAAAACAATTATAAAGAGATCAGCCTCATTCATCTTGCTCAAAAAGTGCAGCAGAACAATAAAGGTTATGTGATCCTTGATGTTCGTACAACGGGCGAATACATGGACACAACACAAGCCGGGCGTCATCTCGGCATTGGCCGCATCAAAACAGCGGTCAATGTGCCGCTGCAGGACCTTTTGCAAAAACCGGAAACTATAAAGTCGTTGGAAAAGTATAAGAATGAAGAGGTGTTTGTGATCTGCTCACATAGTTACAGGAGTCGTCGTATCTCCAACCTGTTACTTGAAAATGGCTTCACCAATGTTATTAACGTGCAGGGCGGAATGACGGAGTGGTACCGCAACTACCAGGAATTGCAACCCTATATGGCTTCTTTGTATGAAAACAATATCATGTATCACAATATGGCGCCGGCAGAGCTTTTCAAAAAACTGGAAGCGAAAGAAAATATTGAATTTATCGGCTTCAAGAACCCTCCCCGCTTTTTCTTTGATTCGCTGGTAGCGCCACTTTATCCTGTTTTCCCTGACATTAAAAACACGCAATACTTTACCAGGGCAGATAGTTTACAGATACTTGAAAAAGTAAAAGCCAATCCGGGTAAGACATTCGTTCTCTTTAATACAATTGGTGGCGGCGCTGATGAAACAGCCGATTGGCTGACAAGGAAAGGTTATAAGAATATGAACAATCTCATTGGTAATCTTGCTGGTTTCTTTGAATACCTTGTTAACTATCAACCTGCTTCCTTAAAAAAATATTTCACAGGTGGTAGTAAAATAGAGTTTTATACTCCATTAAGTTTTTGCAAAAACACACCTAAAAATGTTCAGTGGGTTGACATAAGACATGACACTACTTTTAACAAGATCACCAAAGGAACAAAGCTTGATTACAAAACATTGAAAGGAGCGGTCAATTTTCCTTTTTACAAAACAGCGGATGAATTTGCCCAGCAATTCACTGACAAAACAAAATTATACATGCTGATACCGCAGGATGGATATACCGGGGTGGAATTAGCGGAAGCACTGCTTAAAAAGGGATATAGTATCGGCTGGTTGCTGAGTGGCATTGAAAGATGGGAATGGTACACTAATAATATCCCTGAGTTTTCCTGTAAAGATCAATTCGTAAAATAAAGCCATGAAAAAAATTACCCTTTTCTTCCTGCTTTTGACAGGAAGCGCAACAAGCTTTTCTCAAACAAACACAGATAGCAATTTTGTAATTATCATTTCAGCAGTGAACTGGATGCCGGATGGAAAATCATTGTTGCTGAATATTGTAAAGTTTGACAAAACAAGAAAACTGCCTCCGGTAAACAAAGGATTTACTTTCAGCATCGCCGATAAAAAACTTACCCCCATGGATTTTGAAGGAAATAGTCGTGCTGCTTCACCCGATGGCAAACAATTGGTCTTTGTAAAACAAAACGAAAACAATAAGGGCAATATTTATCTCTATGATATTGCTACTAAAAAAGAAACGGCGCTTGTTGTTGATACGTTTCATAAATCAGCGCCGGGTTGGTCGCCGGATGGAAAGAAAGTGGTTTACAATCGTGAATCAAATGGGCGCGGTCGCTTTGCTACTATCGAGATCTGTGTGATAGACATCGCTACCAAAGAAATAAAACAGATCACGCAAAGCGGCAGTCACAAAAGTTACACTCCTGTTTGGGCGCCGGCCGGTGACCAGATCGTTTATTATTTTGAAAAAGGAGATAATCGTGACCAGATATGGCTGACAGACGCCAATGGAAGTTTTCATACCAATCTCACCAATGATACAAGCACACACAATTTTTATCCTTCCTGGATCGACAAAAACACGATCGCCTATACACAGTCGCCCAATAGTATCATCACCATGAACACAAAGGGTGGGAATCAAAAGAAAGTGGAAGGGATCAATTCATTCCAGTTGCGCTACAACCCTGCAACCAAACAGGCAGTGTATGTAACGCAGCAACCAGATAATAAACTGGTATTGTTTGACTGGGAAAAGAAAACCAATACTGTTTTACTGGAGCCATCTGGTATAAAAAATCTGTTATAACCTTTCGGTTAGTGAACATTGCTCATATCCAGTTTTTCTGCTGTCACATTTTTCTTTTTCCTGGCAAGAAAGATAACCGGGATGGCAATAAGGAAAACAATACCGGTATATAAAAACACATCCATATAGGATAATACCATTGCTTGCTTCGTAACTGCCCCTTCCAATGATTTATAAGCATCCAGCAAAGCGATATTCGAAGGGATTCCTTTTGCTTCAAAAGCATGTTGCATGCCTATCACCCTGTTTTGAACAACAGGATTGGTTATATCAAGGTTGGCCACCATGTCGCTACGGTGTTGCATCTGTTGCTGCGCCATAAAAGTTGTGATCACAGCAATGCCAAATGAACCGCCTAACTGCCGCATCATACCTGTGAATGCCGCTCCTTCACCAATCTGTTTTCCTTTTAACCCGCTCAATGAAAGAGTGGTTACCGGGATAAACAAAAGACCTAATGCCATGCCTCGAAAGATCAGCATCCAAAAGAATGCGTCTTTACCTGTATCTGGAGTAAGGATGCGATAGCCCCAGAAACAAAAGAAGAAAAACATGATCATGCCTGCTGATGCGAGCCATTCACCTTTTATTCCTTTCTGCAGCAACCGACCGATGAGTGGCATCATTACCGCTGTTGTTAATGCCGCCGGCACTAAGAGCAATCCTGCCTGCGTGGCTGTCCAGCCTAATGTAGCTTGTGTATATAAAGGGATAATGAAAGTAGTGCCATACAAACCAAAACCCATAATAAAGGACAGAATGGTGCCGATAGCAACATTCCTGTTTTTCAACACCCGCAGGTTCACTACCGGGTTACGGAAAGTGGTTTCTCTCCATAGAAAAAAGAAGAAACCAAATAAAGCGATAACCACCAGCAGGGTGATCGTTTGACTGCTGAACCAATCATCATCATGACCTTTTTCCAGCACATATTGCAATGACCCGACAAATATTGCCAGCAGCCCGATGCCCAACCAATCGATATCACGGGTTTTGCTTTTCTCTGCATACTTAGGACTTCTTACAAATTGCAAGGTCAGCAAAGTGGCAATGATGCCTAAAGGAATATTGATATAAAAAATGAACGGCCAACCACCCTGTACATTGTCAATGATCCAGCCACCGAGTGGCGGTCCTAATGTGGGGCCAACGATCACACCCATTCCATAAATGGCCTGGGCCATTCCTCTTTTTTCGGCAGGGTAACTTTCTGTAATGATCGTTTGCGATGTTACCAGCAATGCACCACCACCCAATCCTTGTAAGAAGCGGAAAATGATCAATTCATTAATGCCTGAAGCATTTCCGCAGAGAAAAGAACAAATAGTAAAAAGAATGATAGAGGCCGCAAAATAATTACGTCGTCCAAATTGCTGGGATAACCAGCTTGTCATTGGCACAATGATCACATTGCCTATCGCATAGGCCGTGACAACCCAGCCCACTTCACTGGTGGTAGCACCGAGGTTTCCCTTCATGTCATTCAGGGCCACATTCACGATCGTAGTATCCACGATCTCAAGCAAGGCACACATGATAGCCGTGAACGTAATGATCACCCTTCTTGAACCATACTCAACTAAAGAATCTGCCTGTGTCATTATTTTCTTTTTAATCCAGGTGAACATCCACCATCACATTCATGCCGGCTCTCAGCTTTCTTGTAAGTGTATCCGCTTTGTCAGTAAATTCAATTCGTACAGGGAGCCGTTGTACCACCTTTACAAAATTTCCACTTGCATTATCGGGTGGCAGCAAAGCAAAGGTTGAGCCTGTGGCCGGCGAGAAAGAAGCAACAGTTGCTTCAAACTCGTGTTTTGGAAATGCATCGGCATGAACGACCACTTTTTGTCCTTCTGTCATTTTGTTCAACTGCGTCTCTTTAAAGTTCGCTATCACCCACACCTTATCACTATGCACTACACTGAACAAAGCCTGTCCCGCTTGTACAAACTGACCTGGCTGCACATTCACCTTTGACACCAGTCCATCCTGCTGTGCAGTAACAACGGTGTAGGAAAGATTCAATTTGGCTGCTTCAACATCCACTTCTCTCTGCCGAATGGTGGTCCCGGCAATAGATATCTGCTGTGCAGTTGCATTGCTTTGCGCCGCTACCGCGTTCGTTTGCTCCAATGCCTGTTTCTTTTGCTCTTCCAAAATTGTTACCTGCTTTTCAGCAGTTTGCTTAGCTGCCAGCGCCTGTTCATACTGTTGCTGTGTGATGGAATGATCTTTTACCAGGTTAGCATATCGCTCATGATCCTGCGTAGCTCTCCACAAATTCACTTTGGCCGCATCGATCTGCGCATCGATTGTTCCTACAGAAGCTTTCGTGGTAGCGATATTTGCTCTTGATGCATTCGTTACTGCTTTCGCGCTGTTCAAAGTGCTTTCTGAGTTAGATAGCGCCGCCTCTGCCTGTTCAAGCTTGATGATATAATCCCTGTTGTCAAGTATCAATAATGTGTCGCCTTTTTTCACCCACTGGTTATCCTTCACTTCCACTTCTGCTATATATCCTGATATTTTAGGGATCACCATGCTAATGTCAGCACTCACCTGCGCATCGTCTGTTTCTTCATGATGCAGGCTATGCCTGTATTTTGAAATACCAAACCATCCGCCACCCAGCACCAATACTGCAAGGATGATGATAAAGACGGGGTTTCTTTTTTTCGTTGTAACCTGGTTGCCGTTATTAGGTTGTTCCATATTCGATATAATTAATGTCAGTTGTTTATTTTTTCAGATCGCCGGAGAGGAGACCTGTTACTTCTAATAATTTGTGATAAGCTACAAATGCATCTGCTCTTGCCAGCGTATAACTTAGTTTGGCCTGGAGTTGTGCCACATCCGCATCCAGCAGGTCGGTAACGGTTGCTAATCCGTTATCAAATTTATTTTTTACGATCCTGTAATTATCGGATGCCTGCTCTAACGATTTGGTATATACATCGATCTTTTTCCTGCTGCTCAATAGAGTGAGATAACTTTTGTTCACTTCCAGTTTCACCTGGTCATCCAGCATAGATTCCGTTGTTACCAATTGCTTCACTCTTGCTTCGGCCTGCTGCACTTTGGATTTATTTTTCCAGAGAGAACTGATGTTGTAAGAAACGCCGACTCCAACATTCATTGCATTGGTAACAGAAAAAACATGCGGTACATTGGCAGCGATATAACCACCTGTGAGGCTAAGACTTGGATATTTTTCAGCCTTTGCAATTTTCACTCCCGATTCAGCAGCTTTTTTACGATAATCAATTGCCGCAATATCTTTCCGGCTACTGATAGCCGCCTGTAAATAATCCTGCAGCACTCTTGCATCTTCTTTTTTCTGAATACCGGTAGTATCCAAAACCAGTTCAGTAGTCTCAGGCAAACCCAGCAGCAGGTTCATACTCACATTTGCCAACTGCCAGTTATTCTCTGCATCCAGCAGGTTCAATTCCACGGTGGATGTTTGGAGTTCGGCTTTCAACAGATCATTGCGGGCGAGCAAACCGTTCTTCTCAAGATTGGCCAGGTCCTTTGTTCTTTGCTGCGACTGTATAAGATTTTCTTTTACAAGACCCACCGCTGTTTTGGCCTTGAACAATACAGCATAGGCCTCAAT
>DASVNY010000317.1:0-5051 GCA_036383615.1 Chitinophagaceae bacterium | reverse complement strand
AGCCAGTTGGCAGTGGGCAATTTGCAGTGCGGATCCCCGATCCGGAATTACTGCAAACTGCCAACTGCAAACTACTCGACTGAATGGCTTTACCGCACCTTATTAAATATGTTTATACACATGGAACTGACGAAGTGATCCGCCGGGGAAAGAAGATCCATGCCATTGGTTTTTGCGAACTGGTAGAATACGATGATCTCTTTGGCTCTGCTGTGTTTCGTGTGAAAGATGATATCTATTCCACTTTTTACAAAGTATATATACAAAAGTTCAAAGACCCCAAAGGTCTTTCATTAAGATGCACTTGTCCTTATAATCTCGGGGATATTTGCCGTCACGAAGCTGCATCCCTGTTCCAGTTGCAGGAAATGATCGACCGTGGTCATCTGCAATCTGATGATGTGAAATATGATCAGCGGCACACGGTTGCCAAAATGAAAACGATCGATCTGAAAACACTTCGATTGCTTTCTTCACCAGAGACCATCACCGAAGCAGAAACATTTTTACGAACGCATAAGGCAAGGATCGATTTTGCAGAAAATGAAACCGTGAAAGCATCGGTAACGCTTCGTGGCGAAACCTATAAGGTGATCATCCGCAAAAACGAAGAAAGAAATTTTGATACCAGTTGCGATTATGACGACCAGGATCATCCCTTGTGTCTGCCCAAAATAATTGTCTTTATACAGTTGCTGAATGCCTATGGTCCCAACTATTTCGACAGCATCCGCAATTGGGATAAAGAAAAAAATAAACTGCTGGAAGCTTATGGTTATTCTTTAAGTGATGACCTTACCGGCAAGTTTGAATTCGCTTACAAAGAAGGCAAGCCATTTTTAAGAGTACTTGATACAAGTATTAAAAGGGTTGCGCCTACTGCCTTGCCTGTTAAACCAGTGCTGCTTCCTGTAAAGGAAAAAGAAATAGAGGAAGCACCGGTGATTACTGAAACAGAGGTTGCCAAACCATCGCAACGTCTTGGTGTAGTTTTCAACTTTCATAAAAAAAGCTATCCGCAGTTTACGGCTGATGTAGTGACCGGCGAGCCAAATGAAAACAATGACGCGTTTGCAGGAAAAGTAGAGAAACTCGATATCAGCCGCTATGTGGAGACTGATAAATTTTCAGATTCCGATAAAGAATTGTTGACACTATTGCGTAAACTACAGGAAACGGAGATCAATAAATATATCAGCCGCAATTCTCCTTTCTCGGGTATCTGGGAAAATATCATTCACCAGGAAGAAGATGACCTGCCCGAAGAAACAAAAGAGCTGATGGCAGAATATCTTTTGCCAAAACTGAAAAAACTTTTCGCTGATTCGGTTGAAAGTCCTTTTGTATTCCTCCTCCCCCCTAACAAGCCTTTCAAGACAAATAATCTGGAGCAGGTGCAATTAGCATCTGAAGAGGCACGACCACATTTTATCGTTAAGAAAAATTCCCACTTCACGATCCATTGCCGGGTCAATATGGGAAGTATGGAATATGACCTGGGCGAGAATGAAAGCAATAGCCCTTTATTTTTCTTGTATAACCAGCAACTACATCTCTGGAAAAGCAATGATGCTATACACCTAACAGAAAAATTTTTACCGTCAGGAAAAATGACCGTTGATGCGGAGGAGTGGAGCAAGAGTCTTCAGCAATTTATCCTTCCTTTAGCTAAAGAATACAAAGTTGATTTTGATAAGTCGCTGGTGCAGGAAGTAAAAGATGGCGATCCCGAAGTAAAATTATTCCTCGTAGAAAAAGGAGATTACCTTGTCTTTCAACCTTCCTATTCCTACAAAGGATATGAAACAAGATCGAAAGACAGGGATGAAATGGTGGTGCCGCAGGGAGATAAAGTGCTGATCGTTCATCGCAACCGGCAAAAAGAAAATGAATTTGTACAGAAGCTGCAAAATCTTCATTCCAATTTTATTCATAATGAAGAAAACAATTCGTTGGCCTTAAAAGGAACGGATGTTTTAAAGAATAACTGGTTCTTTTTATTCGTGGATGCGATGAAGGACCTGAAAACGCCGGTATTTGGTTTTGAAGCATTGAAGAACTTCCGTTTTAATACGGCGAAACCACAAACCAAAATATTCATCAGCAGCAATACGGATTGGTTTGATGCCAAAGTGGATATCGTATTCGGTGATCAGAAAGTAACAGTAGCCGAAGTAAAAAGAGCCCTTGCTAATAAGCAGCAGTTTGTGCAGTTGAGCGATGGCACATTGGGAATTTTGCCCGAAGAGTGGATCAAAAAATATTCATTGCTGTTTAGGGTGGGTGAAGGAAAAACAAACTCACTCAAATTATCCCGCTATCACCTGAGCGTGGTAGATGAATTGTATGAACAAAGAGACGAAGAAGAACTCTCTGTTCAGTTAGAAGAAAAATATGAACGGCTTCGCCAGTTCAATATTATAAAAGAGATCGAGCCTCCTTACAATTTAAAGATGATCCTGCGTCCTTACCAGGTAGCCGGTTATCAATGGTTGAATTATTTAAAAGATATCAATTGGGGTGGCATTCTTGCAGATGATATGGGTTTGGGTAAAACCGTGCAGGCCCTTTCATTTTTGGAACATTACCGTACAGAAAATGGGAAATTAAAAGCGCTGGTTGTTTGTCCCACTACACTTATTTATAACTGGGAAAACGAGATAAAGAAATTCACGCCTAAACTTACTTACCGCATTCATCATGGTGGCACAAGAACAAGAGTGCGGGAAGAATTGATCGATCATGATGTTACGATCACTACCTATGGCACTTTACGCAGCGATATCAAGTTATTGCTGAGTGTTGAATTTGATTATGTGATCCTTGATGAGAGCCAGGCTATCAAAAACCCGGCGAGTAAAGTAACAAAAGCCGCAAGCTTATTAAACGCCAAGCATCGTCTCTGCATGAGTGGTACGCCATTACAGAATAACACCTTTGATATTTTCGCACAGATGAATTTCCTTAATCCCGGTATGTTGGGGACAGTGGAGTTCTTCCGCCAGGAATTTGCTATTCCTATTGACAAATTTGCCGAGCAGGACCGCAAAGAGCATTTGAAAAAAATACTTTACCCCTTCATCCTGAGAAGAACAAAGGAGCAGGTGGCTAAAGATCTTCCTGAAAAACAGGAAATGATATTGTGGTGTGAGATGGAAGATGAGCAGCGGAAAATATATGATGCTTACCGGAATGATTTCAGGGATAAAATCCTGGGCACGATCCAGGAACAGGGCATTCAAAAATCACAGCTTACGATCCTGCAGGGATTGATGAAGCTGAGACAGATCTGTGATTCACCGGCGATATTGAATGAACAGGAGAAGTTTGAAAATCATTCTATCAAATTGGATGAGCTGGCAAGAGAGATCGTTGAGAATATCGGCGATCACAAAGCACTGATCTTCTCCCAGTTTCTCGGCATGCTTGCATTAATAAAAGCCAAGCTGGATGAGCTGGGTGTTAAATACGAATATTTTGATGGCAGCACTTCCGCTCCTGACCGGGAAAAAGCGATACAAAGTTTCCAGAATAATGATGAAGTAAGAGTGTTTCTTATTTCACTAAAAGCGGGTGGTGTGGGTCTTAACCTTACGGCTGCCGATTATGTTTATATCGTTGATCCCTGGTGGAACCCTGCGGTTGAACAACAGGCTATTGACAGAACGCACCGTATCGGCCAGACAAAAAACATTTTTGCTTACCGCATGATCTGTAAGGACACGATTGAGGACAAGATCATTCAACTACAGGAAAAGAAAAGGGCCCTGGCCAAAGAGATCATCTCCGATGATGCAACTTTTGTGAAGAGCCTGACAAGAGAGGATGTGGAGTATTTGTTTAGTTAAACGACCCACTTATATGTATTTTGATTGCATATAGCATCAATAAACGAGGTGGTATGAAATTATTATTCGCAGTAGGTCTCTTTTGCTTTTCTTTTATCAACTGTAAAACGCATCAGCTCACATACAAAAAGCAAATGAAAGAGGCTTACTTATATACGTTTAAGCTAACGTACATTAAAAAAATGCTGACTGCGGGCTTTAATAATTCTGAAGCGATTAAGGCCCAGTTAGCGAAAGATGGAAGTGGCTATGGGGAGCCGTTACTTTTATTGGAAGATTATAAGATCATCGACAGTTTTGTTTTAATTGACAATGCAAGAATGATACAAGACTCGATAAACAGGATTGGAAAAGTTGCAGAAGGAGCTCAGGGCAAACATGTTCTTACAAATTCTTTATCTAAATTTCAGAGCAAGTGGCTCGATAGTTTAGCAAATGCGAGGTATAGGCTGTACCTCAAAGCCAGTAATGCAAAATAGGTTAGCGGCTCGGCATAAGCCAGCAATTTATTTACTGATGATTTATAGCCGTTCCAGTTTATTTACGGTTTTCTCATTAATCACATTTCCCGTATTCAATGTAGCTGCCGGTTCAAACAACAATATCTCCACTTCTTCTTTTGCCACGGGGCAGTGTTCAATTCCTCTCGGCATAATGATGAATTCGCCTTCATTCACCGTAATGGTTTTATCTCTCAGCTGCATATCAAAACTTCCTTTCACTACATAAAACAACTCATCCTCATTGTAATGATGGTGCCACACAAATTCTCCTTTGAACTTTACCAGCTTCACCTGTTGCCCATTCAATTCTCCAACTATGCGTGGATTGAAATAGTCGTTGAATAAAGAAAGCTTTTCCGCGAGATTTACTTTTTCCATGATCAATTGATTGAAATATTATCAGCCGCCTGTTTTGCTTTTCGTCTTAATTCATTTGTATCGGCACCCGGGTTATCATAGGCCAATGCCACGGCCATGCGGCGATAGGGCCGGGTCGTTGGCTTTCCAAAAACGCGGACATCAGTATTGGTTTGTTCCAGCGCTTTTTCAAGACCGGATATAGAAAGACTGTCAGCTGTTTTATTAGCCAGCACAACAGCGCTGGCACCGGCTCTTTCCAATTTTATTTCCGGTATCGGCAATCCTAAAATAGCTCTTGCATGTACTTCAAACTCGGAAAGATTTTGCGTGCCTGCGAGTG
>DASVNY010000316.1:0-2040 GCA_036383615.1 Chitinophagaceae bacterium | reverse complement strand
ACATCTTAATAAGGACAATGGATGGTTGAGTGATATCATGTCGGAAGCCCTGAAAAACGCTTCAACGCCTATGGATAAAGCGAAAAATATTTATGCATGGGTGAGAGATAATTATACCTGCACCAGTCATGACAGGATCGCTATGGACCAGCCGCTGCGCAACAAAGCCAAAGTGAGAAGCGGTACGGTTGCCGAAATAAATCTTTTGCTGGTGGCCATGCTTCGTAAAGCAAACATTACAGCCGACCCGGTTATTTTAAGTACCCGTTCAAATGGGTTTACCTATTCTCTTTATCCATTGCTCAATCGCTTCAATTACCTGATCTGCCGGATCGAATTAGATGAAAAATATATTTTCCTCGATGCGAGTCATCCCTTATTAGGTTTTGGCAAGCTGGAGACGGAATGTTACAATGGTCATGCAAGAGTGATCGACGAGAATTGTTTTGCTATTGAGCTGAGCCCCGAATCCATCAAAGAAACAGACGCCGCCACCATTTTTATCATTAATGATGAAAAGGGCAAGTCTGTCGGAAGCTTCCAAAAGCAGGTAGGAGATTACCAGTCATACTGGCTGCGTGATCATATCAAAGAGAAAGGAAAAGAGCAGTATATAAAAGAGATACAAAAGGATTTTGGCACAGACATAAACATTAGCCAGGAACGAATTGATTCAATAGCAAAATATGATGAGCCTGTTGGGATTTTCTTTGAGTTTGATATAAAAGGCTGGGAGGATGATATTGTATATGTGAACCCTATGTTTGGTGAAGGATTTAAAGAGAATCCATTTAAGTCGGCACAGCGGTTATATCCCGTTGAAATGCCTTACACAATGGATAAGCTGTTTAGTTTGCAGTTCGAAGTACCGGTTGGCTACGAAGTGGATGAATTACCCAAACAGGCTGTAGTAAAATTTAATGAACAGGAGGATGCGATCTTCGAATACCGTATTTCGCAATCGGGGAGTTCTATCTCACTGAGATCAAGGGTCAGGATCAAAAGAGCTTATTTTGAACCGGAAGAATATGAAACATTACGTGAATTTTTTAACCTGATCGTAAAGAAGCACAACGAACAGATCGTTTTTAAAAAGAAAAAGTAAAGCATGAAACTTATCCTTTCAATAGGTATGCTTTTGTTATTCTCACTGCCGGGAATAGCACAAGGCCCTTATGGTATTAACCTTGTATCACCAGACTTACTTAAAAACGCAAACGTTGTTAAAAGGATGGATGATCTTCGGTATGAGATCACAGAAGGGAACAAGGCCCGGATCTATCACAAAGTCGCCTATACGATCCTGAATGAGCAAGGCGATCGCTGGGGCTATCATGCGGAAGGGTATGATAAGTTGCGCAGTGTGGAATCTTTTGAAGGCACTTTATATGATAAAGAAGGTAAAAAGATCAGGAGTTTAAAAAAGGGTGAGATCAAAGATGAAAGCGGTAGTGATGAGGCGAGCCTGGCAGATGATAACCGAGTGAAGTGGCATAGTTTTTTTTATAAAACCTACCCTTTTACGGTAGAATATGAGACAGAAGTAAAATTCAAAGGAACCATGTTCTCTCCCGACTGGCTACCTCAGCAAAAAGGCGTGATGAGTGTGCAGCAGAGTCGCCTGACCGTTATCACCCCCGCAAGCAACCCGCTCCGGTATAAAATGTTTAATTATAAAGGTGAGCCCGTGATCACCGAAGTAAAGCAGGGAAAATCTTATGTGTGGGAAGTAAAAGATATGCCTGCCATCAAAGAAGAATTTGCTTCGCCTTCCTGGCATGAACTTACGACCAGTGTTTTTTTGGCAACAGAAAAATTTGTTCTGGAAGATTACCAGGGCAGCAATGCAAGCTGGAAGGATTTTGGAAAATTTGTGTATGACCTGACTAAAGATCGTGATGTGTTGCCGGATGATGTTAAACAAAAAGTGCAGCAATTAGTAGCCGGTGTTACCGATAACAAAGAAAAGATCCGCCGGCTTTATGAATACATGCAGCAAAATACCCGTTACATAAGCGTGCAACTGGGTATTGGCGGCTG
>DASVNY010000315.1:0-11125 GCA_036383615.1 Chitinophagaceae bacterium | reverse complement strand
GTGGATTGAAGCACCAACCTGGATTTATAAACTTTAGGCAGTTTAAGCCAGGTTGCAAAACCAAAAGCAAGTCCCAGGAGTATAGCGATCAGGAAGGTCCATTTATTTTTCCTCAGGAATAGAACAAGGCGTTCGACCAGGGCAAGGAGATCAATATCCTCGGCGGGGAGATCAGCATGGGGAGGATTGGTGCTCATTTAGTCGGTTTAATATAAAGTTCAGGGTTAGAAACTGGCAATGCAAATAAAATTATCAAATAAATTTTTTTGATTGACCGGCAAACACATAACGGGTATAGTAATGTTTAGGTTGCTTTGGTCCAGATAAAAGGATTTTTCCTGTTACTTCTGTCTCTACATAATTATCTTCGTTTGCATCATGTCATCGCCGAAACCCCATACAGTATTGTATAATTTCTCATCACTGGGATTGCTGCAGGTGGCTAATTTTCTCCTGTCATTGGTGGTCATTCCTTATGTGTTAAGGGTAGTGGGGGCCGATGGATTTGGTGTGATCGCAGTGGCGCAGGTACTTATCTTTTATTTGTCCGTTACTGCCGACTATGGTTTTAGCAGAACAGCGATCAGGGATGTTGCATTATACCGGGAAGACAAACAGCGCATCTCGAAAGTATTTTTTACCGTGCTTGCTTCCAAACTATTGATATGTATCCTTGCGTTTTTATTACTGCTGTTACTGGTGATGATCGTGCCACTGTTCAGGAATAATAGTGCAGTTTATTTGCTTGGGTTTTCATTTGTGATAGGACAAGCTGTGCTGGTCAACTGGTTTTTCCAGGGACTTGAAAAGATGCACTATATGGCGATCGCGTCACTGATCTCGCGGCTGCTGTTTGTTTTGCTTGTCTTTTTCTTTCTTAAAGAAAAGCAACAACTATCTTTTTATATTTTTTTCATGGGACTCGGAAATGTAGTTGTGGGACTGATCAGCATTTTTATCATTATCAAAAAGTACCAGCTTGAATTTATCCGACCCCGGTGGACCGACATTGTATATGAATTTAAAACAGGCTGGCCGGTAACGATCACCAACCTTTCGCAGATAACGATTCAGTATATCGGGGTTTTCATTCTTCGTCTTTTTACGAATGATGTGGTGGTGGGTTATTACAGCATTGCAGAAAGGGTATATTTCGCTATGAAGCTAATGCTGGATGTTTTTTCACAAGTGGCCTATCCAAGAGTTTGTATTCTCCTTCAACAGGGAACAGGTAGTGTAAAAAACTTTTTCAGGACAATCTATCTGCCGTTGCTGGCCGTGGTAATTGCCGGAGCCGGCCTGATCGCGGTATTTGCACTTCTCGTCATTCATTTTTTTACAGGGGATCATCATGATAATGCAGCGCTCCTGTTAAGGATATTATGTGCTGCTGTAGTTATTGTTTGTCTTCAAATACCGGCATCTTTGGTCTTACTTGCCGGGGATCATCGCAGGCATTACCTGAGGGTTTATACGGCAGGAACTTTTGTCAACATAGCAACCAATCTTTCATTAGCGCCGTTGTGGCAGGCATCAGGCACTGTGCTTTCGGTCATCATCACCGAGTTGTTCATCATGGGATATCTGTATATGGAAGTATTCCGGTTATACAGGAACCAGCCAGGTATTGGACAGGAAGCCGCCAAACCAGTTATCAATGATCAATGAAAATCTATCTATACCAGCCCTGAGAATAAATAGGTTCTTCCCATTTGTATTTATTTATTTTTTTCTGAACACGATCGGGTTACCATTGGGATTGACCTGGATGGCTTTACTCGGGCCATTTTTTTATATATGGGTTGTGATGGAGCGAAAGACAGAGATCTTTCTTCCCTTTATAACTGTGCTGCTACCATTCATAATAGTGCATATAGCTGTTGTGGGAGTTGATCTTACCGCCTACGCTGTTTCATTATTGAATATTACGCTGGTCTATTTTTTTTGCCAGGCTGCTTATACCTTCCTTAAGCGATGCAGTGACATGGAAAGGATATTTCGAAAACTACTTGTCATTAATTTTATATGTTGCCTTATCGGGATTGTTTTTTATTTCACACCCTGGGATTATTTGTTTTGGATCGAGCAGGGATTTACAAAAGGAGTGAATGATTTCCGGCGATTTAAGTTATTTACCTACGAGGCTTCTTACTATGCCACCGTATTTATTCCCGTCTTTTTTTTCTACCTCCTGCAATATGTACTCTGCCAAAATCGAATAAAGAATCATTGGTTGTTGCTGATGCTTTTCCTCCCGTTTGTCCTGTCATTTTCCATTGGAGTGATAGCGGCAGCTATTCTTTCGGGAATACTGGCTACTATCATTTACGGCCGGCAATTATTGGTAAAGCGTCGCATTGAGAATATGGCTATTAATCTCGTGGTGTTGATTGCTTCGTCAGCTGTTGTTCTTGTACTTTATTTTCGCCATAACCCGATCTTCACGCGGATACTCAATATTTTTTCCGGGGATGATACTTCTGCCAAAGGAAGGATGGGAGATTCATTTATGCTGGCGATGAAGATGCTGGAAGAAAAAAACCAATGGTTCGGGATAGGGCCGGGGCAGGTGAAACTAGTGGGCCATGACCTTATTCATGGGCACTATCTTTATACAACCGATTTTGTGGCTGCAATTCCCAATGCAATGGCTGAAACATTGGCTGTATTTGGCTGGTTCGGCTTTTCACTTAAACTGCTGATAGAGATCACCCTCTTTTTTACAACAAAGGTTTGGAGCAATTATTACCGGTTGCTGCTTTTCTTTTTTATGTTCATCTACCAATTCACGGGTAGCTTTATTACTAATCTCGCGGAATATGTAATCTGGATATTTGCCTTCACCCCTGTTTTCAGGCAATTTGATGTGAAGCATCTATCGGGAAGAAGAAACTGATCGCAGCATCAGGGCTTCATAATCTCCCACAATCTTTTTAGCATTGTATAGCTTACTGATCTTTTCAAGATTAGCTTTTTTTTGTTGAGCTATGCGATCTGTATTTGAAGAGCTCTTGATAAGCTGAACGATTCCTGCTTCATTGGAAAAATAGCCTGCATCATCAGCAAGCACAGCTCTATTGAAAACATTTTCATGGGCAATAATAGAACACTGACAAGCCATTGCTTCGAGCAAGGAAGGATTAGTGCCACCTACCGAATGACCGTGAAAATAGGTTTTGCTATAATAGCGCAGGGAGTTTAATGTTTCTGTCTCATAAATCGGACCCGCAAATCTGACCTTCCCGGAAGAATAGTTCTTCGAAAGATAGCTTCCGTGTTTATTTGATGTATTCCCAATGATGAGTAAAGGATATGATTGTTTTGAAAGAAGAAAACCTTTGATGATGGTTTCAATATTATTCTCGGGTTCCATCCTGGCGATCACTAAAAAATAAGAATAGGGAGCAACAGTAAAATGGTTTAACAATGCAACATCCGGGTGCTCACAAATTGAAGCGATATAAGGTATATGCACTATTTTTTTACTGAACTTACCAGCCAGGTAGTCCTGGATTGCCGGAGAATCTGCGATGAGTATATCTGCATGTTTACCTGCTAATGCCTCAGCCCATTTTAAAAAACGCCGGGTTAGTTTATTGTATTTGCTCCGTTTCCATTCAAGCCCATCCATATTCACGATATGCCGGGTATTTTTTGGCCATCGCCAGTGCCAGACCGAATCGCTTGTATAACCAAGATGAAGTAATACATCAAAATCCCTCTTTCTTGCGTCATTGATACAGTTCAGATCATAGATAAATTGACCGGCTGTTCCAATCTTATCTTCCCAATCACGACAGTGAATGATATTTACTTTTTCAAATTTATCTTGTTGATAGGGGTGATGACTGGAATTGTAAACGTACAGGTCATGGCCTCTTTCCGCCAATGCTGTTGACAACTGTTGAGCGAATTGTTCAAAACCGCCGTATTGGTTTGGTATTCCCCTCGTGCCTATGATGCCGATCTTCACTGCTATTTGTTTTTTGCAGTGCCGCTTCCAAACAAGAGGTTCTTAACTTTTACGGCAGGTCCGTAAACGGTTGATATCACCCGTTTGACAGGTTCATCTTTTTTGGCAAACCAGTCGGTAGTGCGCGGCTTTTCTACAAGGTCCTTGTGGAAAGTATAAGCATAGGTGGCTATGGAAGTGCGGTATTTATTCTCCGGGAAGAAAGTCTGATCATAACCATGCAAAGTATAAGCTCTTGTTTGCTGAATGATCATCCGGTTAAATGGAACGGGCAATTCTTTTTCTTCACCTGTTCTCCGGTCATGTAGTTTAAGATCTCCCTTATATTCAGGCTTCCAATTTTTATTCAGGTACAATAACAAGTTCATGTTCCTGTACCAGCCTTTTTTCAGGGGATGATAATTGAAGTCGAGGTGCATATCCAAAAAACTATTCTTCTTTCCCTGGTGCAGGCCGCCACCATGATTATCGGGATCAACAAAAATATCTTCATTAGCTATGAAGCTAAGAAAGTCATTCATTCTTGAGGATATGAGATCAGTATAGAGTTCTTCAAATTCAACGCCCAGTTCACGATAGTTGGACTTTTCAAATTTATTGTTGGCAAACATATAATCCCGGCTTTTATTATTAAGCTCTGGTATTTTGGAATAGAGAGCGTCAATTTTAGTGGCATCACAAAAGTTATCAATAATAAGGTAGGGAAACGGTTTAGCCAGTAAATAATCTAACCGGAGCTTCTCTTTATTTGTGTCAAGAAAATTGAAATTGATCATTGTTCATGAATTTTGTGAAGAAGAGCTTTCGAAAAGCGGTTGGTTGAAAGTACTTTATTATATGCTTCCAGTGTTTGAATGGCTGCTTGTTGCCAGGTATAATTTGCCAGCACTTCCTCTTGCAATGCTGTCTGCAGTGGTGCGTTGGATGCTTTCGTTATTGCTTCATAAATAGAGACAGGGTTGCCCGGGTCGCAATAAAAAGCATTATTGCCAAAATAGTCTTTAGTAAATCCTTTATTGGTGATCACAATATTGCAACCCATTGCTCCTGCTTCCAGTGATGAAAGACCACAGGTTTCAAACCAGCTTGGCAGCACATGCACTTTGGCACTTTTATAATAATGTAATAATTCCTCCTGCGATAATCTTCCCGTAAAACTGATATTATCAGCTGCTGTTTGCCGGCACAGCCGGTAATAAGCTTGCTGGTTAGGTGATGCTTCACCGGCAATCACTAACCTGTATTTTGTGTTATTTAATGCTTTGATAAGATTCAATTGATTTTTCAAGCCTTCGATCCTTGCGGCGCATAAAACAAGTGTTTCATCTTTCTTAACTGACGGATCAGGTTGAAAGATCGTTTCATTAATACCGTTTGGGATAATGGCAAAGGGTTTATTAACCGAATATAGTTTGGATAGCTCAGCGTATTCCCTTGCTGAGTTAGGAAGGATCATTGTTGCCTGTTGCAGGATATGACACATGGACCGGTACTGACCTTTCCAGAGATAATTCTTGCTTTGAAGGCCATCTTTTTTCAGCAACCATCTTGAAACAGCTTTGATGTATTCGTTTTGATGCTGACCGGAAAGCCGGAAAACGAATCCTGATAAACCCTTTCGATGTTGTTTGTCATATTCGCTGTAATCGATAAGGATGGGCGTTAAAACAAAAGGCTTATTTGTTCTTTTGATATGGTACAGGATATTGGCCGGTCTTGTTATGTCAAAAAAATGCAGCAGGTCAAATTGATCGTAATCTATATTCTCATTGGTAAGACAGATCGAAGCATCGACACCTATTTGCCGGAGATGCCTGGCAGTTTCAACTAACTGCACGGTGATCCCACCATAAACTTTATGAAGGGTTGACCTGGCAATAAGTGCGACTTTCATCGTTTGTTTGATTAAAATAGGATGCGCTACAGAAAACGAAAAAGATAACCCAAAGGATGCCTCAAGCTGTTGTAAATCTGCATGCTGGCAACGATGACTTTATTTGTTGCGTTTAAGCGGGTTTAGTTACTTTAAACTATGACCTACAAGCTATTTCGGGTAAGATTGCAGCATTTTTTCCGCGTAACAGGTTTGCTGGCTTTTGTAGAAAACGTTCGATTCTATCAAAAGGGGATGGCTTACCAGAAAAGCAACAAAATGTTTTTGAAAGAGAACCCGGATTTTGCATTGCCCCCCGCTCACCTCGCTTTTGATGCTTATAATGCTCCCAAATGGAAATTTTATAAGTATAGTGGGGAAGAGACAGCAAAATTTATCAGGGAAATAGCCGGAAAATACCTGGAGGATCAATCACATGCTACGATATATGAGTGGGGTTGTGGTCCAGGACGCGTGATCCGGCATTTGCCGGCAGTGTTTGATAGCACTGTAAAAATTATGGGATCGGATTATAATGAAGCATCTGTTGCCTGGTGCCAAAAGAATATTCCCGGCATTCGATTTTTTAATAACGGTTTATACCCGCCACTTGCCCTTGATGATAATACGTGTGACATGATTTACTCCATTTCAGTGTTTACTCACCTTTCTGAAGAAACCGGGCTGAAATGGCTACAGGAATTAAACCGCATTTTGAAACCCGGCGGATTATTGTTGTTTACAACTCTCGGAGAGCATTCCTATAATACTGAACTTTTGCCATCTGAAAAGAAGCTATATAACAAAAAAGGCATTGTTGTGCGGGGGCAATATAAAGAAGGCAAAAAAATGTTCCTGACTATACATAATCCTGACTATGTAAAGGAAAATTTGCTGAAAGAATTTGAAATACTTGAGCATAAGTTCGCAGGGGTCCCTCATATCTTCCAGGAATGCTGGATCGTGCGAAAGAAATATCCATAACAGCTGTTCAAGTGATTAGCTGTTAATTTACTTACTTTGCGCCGGTGAGATCATTATGAAGCATTACCTCATTACCGGCGGAGCCGGTTTTATCGGCAGCAATCTTATAAAGCGGATCCTTAAGGACAACGAAGCTGTCCGGGTAACCTGCATTGATAATTTTGACCCTTTTTATGCAAGAAGTATAAAGGAGTTTAATATCAGGGAGTGCAGGGACGATAGCCGTTTCCGGTTATTGAGCATGGATTTGGCGGCAACATCAGGCAAGGAGCTTGCATTTATCATTACTGAACCGGTTGACGCTATCATTCATTTAGCTGCAAAAGCGGGGGTGAGACCAAGTATCCTGGACCCATTGGCCTACCAGCAGGCGAATGTGATCGGGTTACAAAACATGCTTGATCTTGCTAAAGAGAAAAATATCAAACAATTCGTGTTTGCTTCCAGCAGTAGTGTGTATGGTATCAATGATCATTATCCCTGGAAAGAAGACGAACAACTGATGCCTATCAGTCCTTATGCAAGCACCAAGCTGGCGGGAGAAATGATGGGGCATGTGTATAGTAAGCTATTCGGCATTCGTTTTATTGCCTTGCGATTTTTTACGGTGTATGGCCCGGGACAACGACCGGATCTTGCTATTCATAAATTCACAAAGGCGATAATCAATGGGCAACCGATCACCATGTATGGCAATGGAGCCACCAGCAGGGATTACACTTTTGTTGATGATACCGTGCAGGGAATAACCGGGGCCATTCAATATGATAAAAGCAATTTTGAGATCATTAACCTGGGCAATAACTACACGATCACATTAAAGGAACTTATCACTGCCATTGAAGAGGTAACAGGAAAAAAAGCGAAGATCAAACAAGAGCCTGATCAGCCGGGTGATGTTCCTAAAACCTTTGCGGATATTTCAAAGGCCAAAGCATTATTAGGCTACAACCCACAGACCCAAATAAAAGAGGGGCTACAAAAATTTCATGAATGGTTCCTGCAAAACCAGGCAATACTTTAATTCTTTCAACAAGGCGCACTAAAATAATCGGTGAAAAATGAACACAGATGACACGGATCAAAGGGGTCTAAAAAATCTGTGCCTATCCATCCAATCTGCGTTATCCGTGTTCTGCTTTGTCTGTTTCAGCAGCTTTCTGAAATTTTAATGCATGCCCTGGATATTACATCACAGCATCTGTTCGCTGGGGGATCTCTTTTTTGGAATGGAATATCTTCCTTACGGTATAGGTCTTTTTATTCTGCGATTCAAAATAAGTGCGAACACCAATATCGGCGACTATACCAATGGTGATAAGCTGTATGCCTCCCAATAAAAGAATAAGACCCAGGATCAGCATCGGTTTGCCACCGATCTCATGCCCCATGATCTTTAATACAAGCAGGTAAATATTTATCAGGATACCGATACCAAGACTTAAGAAACCAAGTGGGCCAAACAAGTGCATTGGTTTTTGCATATACTTACGCATGAAGACCATCAGCACAAGATCACTCATCACTTTAAAAGTGCGGTTAATGCCATATTTGCTTTTGCCGTGAATACGGGCATGGTGTTTTACATCTACTTGCGTGATCCTGGCTCCCTGCAATTTGGCCAGCACGGGGATGAAGCGATGTAATTCTCCATACAGTCCAAGTTCTTCGGCGATCTCTCTTCTAAAAACTTTTAAAGTGCATCCGTAGTCCTTAATATAAACACCGGTCATGCGACGGATCATCGCATTGGCAATACGGCTTGGTATCTTACGGAGTATAAAACCATCCTTACGGTTCTTGCGGTTGCCGGCCACCACATCCCAATCTTCTTTTTTCAATAATTCAAGCATCGCCGGGATATCAGTAGGATCATTTTGCAGATCGCCATCCAGCAAAGCAATATAACGCCCTCTTGAATGATCGATACCGGCAGTCATCGCGGTGCTTTGACCATAGTTCTTGCGAAGCTCAACCAAAACGGTCCGGTCATCGGCGTGTTCCAGTATTTGCTGTTTTGTTTTATCGGTGGAGCCATCGTCAACCAGCACGATCTCGTAGTCAAATTCAACCAGGGCAGAGCGTACGGCTTCGAGCAGAGGTTTGATGTTCTCCTCTTCATTCATTACCGTAATAACAACAGATAATTCCCGCATGGGCGCAAAGGTAATGGGAATTGGTAATTAGTAATTGGGAATTAGGTTGAAGGCCCAATTACTAACACCTAATTCCCTAACTGACTACAAAACAATCCCTGCAAGCTCAAGACTCTTCTTCTTCAGCTTCCTGATCTCCACATCTTCGATCACAGGGTCGGCAGCCAGGATAAGTGAAGTATTATTCTCCTTCCACCAACTATTTTCCTTTAACTCATCAAAAGCGATGACACCTACAAGATATTTCCGTTCTTCCTGTGCATGCCATTCTTCGATCCATTCAAAACGGTCGCGGGGAATATGAGCGAGGTCGTCAAAACTTACATAAACCCTTAAAAACACATCATCACTTATTTCATGAGGTTTGTGATGATATAATTTCTTGTATTCGTATTTATATTGATAACGCAAAGCCGAAATATCACTTAATACAGCAGAAGCGGTAGGAAAACTTCCGGCCCCTTTACCATAAAAGAATTGTTTGTCTGCAAACCCGCTCTCGATAACCACACCGTTGTATTCATTTTTTACAAAGGAGAGATGATCATCCTGCTGAATAAATTGCGGTAAAACAAAAGCGGTCACTTTTCCATTCTGCAATTTTTTTGCTTGTGCCACCAGTTTTATTTGCTGGTTTCTTGCTTTGGCAACCACCGCATCTGCAGCATGGATATTTTGGATCCCGTTGAACAGGATATCATTGGGCGATTCGATCACGCCATAGGCATGTGTAAGTAAGAAGGTCCATTTGTTCACGGCATCAAATCCTTCTACGTCAAGCTTGGGATTGCTTTCTGCAAATCCTAATTGCTGCGCCTGCAGCAATGCCTGTTTGAAATCGAGCCCTTCTTCAAACATCTTAGTGAGTATATAATTGGTAGAGCCGTTCACGATCGCTTTAATAGAATGCAGGAGATCGTTATCATAATACTCTTCGAGGTTGCGGATAACAGGAATAGAAGCGCAGGCAGCGGATTCGTATAACATTGACTTACCGGTTTCCTGTTGCAATTGCAGTAATGCAGGCAAGTGTTCAGCGATCATTTTTTTGCTGGCGCTCACAACATCTTTTCCATTCTTTAATGCAGTTGTTACAATATCAAATGCCGCATCGGCATCGTCAATCACTTCAACGATCACATTGATCTCGGGATCGAAGAGGAGTTCAACTTTATCTGTAGTAAAAAGTGAAGCGGGCGCATCTCTTTTCTTTCCGGGATTTTTGATACATACTTTCTTGATCACAGCTTTAAGGGAGGGGGTTTGTTGCAACACCTTATACAGGCCTTCACCCACTACGCCAAATCCAAATAATCCAATCGTCAATTGCTTATGTGTTTCCATGGTTTTAGTTCGCTATTTTTAAATGATGTGATGATTTTTCTTCAATATATTTTTTTAGGGCCGTTTCTATCTTTTCATATTCAAGCAGGAAACCGTCATGCCCGAAATCACTGGCAATGCTCAGCAATTCGGCGCCACGTATATGTTGTTGTAAGAACTGTTGTTCAGAAATCGGGTATAATACATCCGATTCGATCCCGATCACCAATGTTCTTGAGATTACTTTTTTCAACGCATTGATCACACCACCCCTGTTTCGCCCAACATCATGACTGTCCATACTCTGCGTGAGCCGGTAATAGCAGGCCGCATTAAAGCGATTCACCAGTTTTAATCCCTGGTAACGCTGGTAATTGTCGGCAGCGTACTCAACATTGTCTGTTAATGAAACAAATGCTTTGTCTCTTGGTTGAGTGATATCGTATCCATTATAATGGCGATAGGATAGCAAGGCAATTGAATGAGCAGTAGCCAGTCCTTTTTGACCAGCATCCTGTCTTTTCTCCAGCCATGTTCCATCTGCTTCAATCGCCATGCGTTGTGAAGCATTAAACGCAACACCCCATGCCGACAATAGCGCATTGGTGGCAATCGGAACAATATGTTCAAACAATTCCGGTTCTTCGATCGCCCATTCCAATAACTGCATACCGCCGGTACTTCCTCCCAAACCAACTAAAACTTTACGAATGCCCAGGTGATCTTTTAGTTGCTGGTATGTTCTTATCATATCCCTGATAGAAAATACAGGCAGATCATAATAATAAGGCTCGTTGGTTGCCGGGTTTACCGATA
>DASVNY010000314.1:0-3700 GCA_036383615.1 Chitinophagaceae bacterium | reverse complement strand
TTCACGCATCGGAATTGATGAACATGTGATGGTCATAAGGCGAGGTGCGTGAGGACACGCACCATGGCGTTGGAGGGAATCGTAATATTTGTGAATCTCTGTGATCCCTGCCTGTCGCTTCAACTGACTCCGCACTCTTTCGGAGCAGCGTATCCTTCCAATTTTTATCCATTGCTTATATAAAACAGGAGGTTTTGCCCCTACGGGGCAAGGATCATTCTTTAACCTATATTATTACCGACATGTCTTCCCTACGGGATGAATGAAAGCTGTTTCACTGCTCCGTTAGGAGCAAGATGTCGGTTGTAATAATAATGAGTGAGTAAAATTGCCCCGTAGGGGCAAAATATCATTTAGGAATTTGGTAATAATAAGTTACCGGCCGGAAGATATGCGTTCACTGTGGCTAGTTTCTTCCCTTTTGAGACAGCCTCAATTATTTTCAGGTTGTTCTGCTTTAATCTCCTTTTACCATAAAGACATAATCCTGTATCTTCTTCACTTGCTGCACACGGTCAACACCACTTAATGAAGATTTAGCAGAGATCTTATTGCCTTTATATATTGGGTTCTTCTTCAATTCTTCCAAAGCCTGGTAAATATATTTTGACTGAACGGCAAATACAGTTGCTTCAACATCGGGTTTTTTAGTACTAAGTATCCCGATCACCTGCCCGTTATGATTAAATACCGGACCACCGCTATTACCAGGATTGGCTGCTATAGATATTTGACAACTTAATGTATCGCCGTTGTTTCCTGTTTTAGCGCTCATATAACCTTCGCCATATACCACTTCATCTCTGGGATATCCTAATGTGAATACAGATTCAGCTATCTCAGACGAAGCTTTACTGATACCATATGGAAGGGAACTGAAGGGTTTGAACTTGTCATCGTCAATTTTGATGATAGCAACATCCCTCGCCGGATCAAGTTTCGCTACAATGGCATTGAACTTATCACCTTTTGAATTGAAGACACTGATATTTTTAGAGTTCTTTACCACATGGGCATTGGTGATCATCAAACCTCTTGGATCAATAAAAAAGCCTGTACCAACTGTTTTGTAAGAAATTACTGGCGTGTTTGCAGGAGGTTTTTTTTCAGATGTAATATAACTTTCGAGGCGAGTGGTCTTTTTCTCGTTTTCTTCTATTTTACGATCCAGTTCTGTTAATCTAGCCTCTGAAGGAGATTTCGGTGATACTGACCAAACAACCGCACTCAACGAGATAGTAGTGATACCCGCAATACAAGCCGCAATTGCTGCAACACGCTTGTAACGATTAAAGAGATAAACAACTTTTGCCTTGCCTCTCAGCTTGGCGGAGTCTATCTTTCCCTGTTCAGCCAGGTCAGTATGCACTTCATTAAGCTTTGTCCTGAATTTCTGCCATTCACCAAAACGATTCATCTGTTGCATGAACAAGGTATGCTCAACAACAAGCTGATCAACCTCTGCATTGGTCTTGCGCAGGTTCTCAAAGTGCAAACGCTCATCCGGGTTCATTTCACCACGGATGTATCTTTCTACCGCTTCCAATATCATTGTGTCATCCATCACTGTTCCCGTTTTTATAGTGACTAAAGAATATTTTTTTCAACCGCATCAGGCATTTGTACTTCTGGGTTTTGGCATTGTCAGCATTGGTGTATCCAAAACTGGCTGCTATTTCCTGCATATTCCTTTTTTGAAGATAAAAGGCTTCCAAAAGACTTTTGCAGGGTTCACCCAGGCTGCCGATCGCTTTATCCATCATTTCAAACTCAGTGTTCCGTTTATCATGCTCCCCGATATCATCCTCAACAGGCACTGTTTCGTCGATATTGCCAATTTCTCCCGAATAACGACTGAGTTGCTGTAATTTTTTGAGCCAAAGCCTGCGGCAGACCGAGTAAACGTAGGTTTTGATCTGGCAGTTCAGTTCAAAATTCCCGGAACGAACCTTTTCATAGAGTACGATCATCGCTTCCTGGAACACATCTTTAGCATCATCGGCCGAACCATTGTTGTTGATTATCAATGCTTGAACCATATTAAAGTTCTCACGATAGATAGTTTCAACGGCTTTCGTTTCGTTTCGGGCTAATCCTTTCAGTAAGATTTGTTCGTTGCTCTCTTGTTTCACTATTCCGGTATTTAATACGGGATTTTAAAAATAGTAACCCTGCCCGACTTCGAAAATAAAATCTAAAAGTTTAGGCGGGCCTGCCCGGCTTCAAAAAATAATCTAAAGCCTTAGGCCTGAACATCAAAAATAAAATTTAAAGACCCAGGAAGACCTGAAGCGTCTGAAAAAAAAGTTTAAAAACCCGGGTTACCTTTTTCTTATCCGGGTATTAACAGCGAAATATTTCAACAAAAAACCCCAAAAAATCTCAAACGCATGAAAAAGCTTTTTATCGTTTTGGCTGTAGCTAGCCTTGGTTTCGTAGCATGTAACAACAGTGGTGAAAAGAAAGAAACTACTGATACTCCAGCTGTAACTGTTGACACTCCAGCTGTAGTTGCTCCTGATACAACTACTCATTCTCAGGACACTACTGCTAAAGCTGATACTTCTGCTGCTAAAAAATAATCAGTAGTATAAGAATTTATACGGCAAGCAATCGTTAGAGACCATCCGCCAGCTGGCGGATGGTTCTTTTTTACCCATATCCCTCATTTAAAGCTACCTTTGCCCGCCAATCACGGAAACAACAAAATCTCACAAAGTGACCACATTTGACCAATTAGGCATTGAAGAAGGTTTATTACATTCTATTCAATCATTAGGATTTACCCAGCCTACCCCCATCCAGGAAAAAGCCATTCCCGTTCTTTTACAGGGCACCAAAGACTTTATCGGGCTGGCCCAAACCGGGACCGGCAAGACCGCTGCTTTTGGATTACCCCTTTTGCAGTTAATTAATAAGGAAGACCGTTTTCCGCAAGCGCTTATCGTTTGCCCAACAAGAGAGCTTTGCCTGCAAATAGCCAGCGATCTCGATAAGTTTAAAAGCAAAAAAATAAGTGTAAGCGTTACCGCTGTTTACGGTGGTACCTCTATCAGTGTGCAGATCCGTGACCTTAAAAGAGGTACTCATATTGTTGTTGCCACTCCCGGTCGTTTGATCGACCTTATCGAAAGAAAAGCGATCAACCTCGAAAGGATACATTATGTGGTATTGGATGAGGCCGATGAAATGCTGAACATGGGCTTTAAAGATGATATCGAATTCATTTTAAAGAACACCCCCAACCGTCAAAGCACCTGGCTGTTCAGTGCTACCATGCCGCCAGAGATCAGGCAGGTTAGCAAAAGGTATATGGATAAACCTTTTGAGATCACGATCGGCAAAACAAATGAAGGCTCCGCAAATATCGATCACCAGTATTACGCAACACAACACCATAACAGGTATGAAGTATTAAAAAGGATCATCGATTTCAATCCCGGCATCTACGGAATTGTATTTGCAAGAACAAAAGCCGATACACAGGATATTACAGAGAAGCTTACAAGAGAAGGATATGATATTGATGCCATACATGGCGACCTTACCCAACAGCAACGGGATAAAGTAATGGGTTTATTCCGCGATAAAAGTATTCAACTCCTGATTGCAACAGATGTAGCAGCAAGAGGTATTGATGTAACAGGAATTACCCATGTCATCAATTATGAACTGCCGGATGATGTAGAAGTATACACTC
>DASVNY010000313.1:0-3341 GCA_036383615.1 Chitinophagaceae bacterium | reverse complement strand
GATCATGATCAGTACATTGTCCACGAGACCTATGGCGGTTAAAATAGAATCGAAAGAGAAAACAGCATCCACCAAAACGATCTGTAATATCACAGCGCTGAATGCCGAATAAGCAACATGACCGGAAGGCTTTGTTGACTTTTCCAGTTTGTGATGTATTTCGAGGGTACTTTTTACAATCAAAAAAACTCCTCCTGCTAACAGGATAATATCTTTCCAGCTTATGTCAAGCGGTTTGCCTTCCTGTTTTACAAAGGGAAGCGTAAAGACAGGATCAGTAAGGCGGATTATCCAGCTGATGGTAAGTAACAGCAAAATACGGAAGACCATCGCCAGCAGGAGCCCAATAGTGCGGGCCCTTTTTTGTTTGTTTTGAGGAAGCTTATCGGAGACGATTGATATAAAAATGATATTATCAACGCCAAGAACGATCTCTAAAAAACTAAGGGTTAACAAACTGATCCATACTGAAGGATCGGAAAAGTCAGGAAATACCATGAGCTGAAATAAATGAGCGACAAAAATAAGGTTAAATGGTGGGATGAAAGGGGCGGTTTATGGGTACAATAAACAAGCCAGCCCATCGTTTTGCAACGTATAAATTCAAAGGAATGAACCGGACCAAACTGCTTGTCTTACTCAGCATTCTCCTCATTGGCCTTTACAGCAATGCGGCCGATACCGCTCAACTGGCACCGGTAGCGGTGTTGGTCACCGATATGAAAGGCAAACCTTCCAAAGGAGAACAGGTTTTTTTCACGGGTGAACAAACACAGAAAGTATTTAGCGGAAGGTCCGATGCTTCCGGCAAGTTCTTTATTCAATTGCCGGCGGGCGACAAGTATTTTATTACTATCAAAAGCATTACAGATGTATCCAAGTATGGCGTGATCGAAATCCCTAAGCTTGGAGCGGATGAAGAATACGCGGAACCTTTTACCGTGAATGTAAAATTCGAGCTGGCCCGCAGCTATCGCCTTGATAAGGTTTATTTTGATTTTGGAAAAGCTACGTTAAGGGCGGAATCATTTGCTGAATTGGGTGAGTTGGTTGACTTTATGAAAAACAGGGAAACCGTTCGTATAGAGATTGCAGGGCACACCGATAATGTCGGTAAGGATGCCGATAATCTGAAACTCTCGCAACAGCGGGCCGAAGCTATCCGTAATTATTTGCTGAAAAAAGGTATTCAGCCTGCAAGGGTTGTTGCTAAAGGATATGGCGCCACACTTCCTATCGCTGATAATGCAACAGATGAAGGAAGACAAAAGAACCGTCGCACAGAAGTGAAGATCCTTTAGGGATCATTCACATAGTTTGATCGCATCTGCAGATTCGGTACTCATCTGGATCTTATTTACCTTACCTGCCTTAGTGAAATAAAGTATAAGTATTCCGTAGGCTGTTTGATAGGCATCCCAGCTCACGTCTTTGATCTTAGGATGTCCCAGCAATTTAAAAAGACCGTTACGATTGGCTCCCATCAGCGGCACTGTTAGCTTGCCTTTGAAAGCTGGCCCGATCTCTACATAATCTCTTCCTGTATAGAAATAGAGATCTTTCTCTTTATAAAAAACACTGCCGCCGCATTTGGCCGTTGTTGTTTCCGGTTCTTCTTTACTGAAGCAAGGGAACAATGATTTGATCTGACCATTGGTTGACTTAATGTTGAGAGTATTGATCTTTCCATCCAGCACATCAATACGGAACTCCGGGCAAACGGCTGTTCTTTTTAACTGTGCATGAATACAGCATGTAATGATCAATGTAATAAAGAGGAGAATGACTTTTTTCATAATAATTTTTTTTGTTGATCACTCCCAGGTGAAAGGCGGCAGGGTTTAGTTAGCAAATTCCTTGCTAAACTTTCCCGGTGCTGGTTCATTGCGTATCTTTCATTGATGGTTTCAATAGCTAATGCCCGTAAGGCTGCGTTAAGTTTACCCGAAGTGGAGGAGAAAAGCCACTTTGATATTCCCGATTTCAGGGTGAAAGGAAAAATATTTGCTTCCATTCATAATGATAAAGGATACCTGATGGTCAAGCTGGGACCGGAAGATCAATCTGTGTTTTGTGCTTTTGATAAAGAAGTTATTTTTCCCGTGCCGGGTGGCTGGGGCAGGAGAGGCGCTACTTTTATCAACCTGAGAAAAGTGAGAAAGACAATGCTGGCCGATGCCTTAACAACGGCATGGAAAACAATAGCTCCGCGAAAGATGGTAGCTATTCATTTTCCAGAGGAATGACCGATCGATGAGCTATCTTTAGTTGACCTCACTTTAACCAGAATGAAACTGCTCCTGCTAATATTAATCATGACCTCATTAACTGCACAATCGCAAAACAAAAACACCCAGGCGCTTGATGCGCTTTTCAATACTTTTTTCAAACCCGGAGAACCGGGTGGCGCAGTGTTAATAGTAAAAGATGGAAAACTATTATATCAAAATGGATTTGGTATCGCTGATATCAAAACAAAAGAACCAATTACCGGCAAAACATTATTCAATACCGGTTCGATCAGCAAAACCTTTGTTGCCTATGGCATTTTAAAATTGGCTGAGCAAGGCAAACTTTCATTGGATGATAACCTCTACAAATACTTCCCAGATTTTAAGAATAAGGCAATCGCTGAAAAAGTGAAACTCTATCATTTGCTAACACATACTTCCGGCATTCCTGATAGCAGGAAAGTTACTGAGCAGAGAGAATTTTATTTAACAGCGAAAGATGAAGAGAATTTTGAACCGTTGAAACAAACAGAGACTTTACAATTTGAACCCGGTACAAATTACAAGTATTCCAATCCTGCATTTAATGGTCTTGCCCTCATCATCGAGAAAGTGACAGGAAAAAAATGGCAGGACTATATCAAGGAAATCATCTTTGATCCTGCTTCAATGAAAAATTCTACGATCACCGATGGCCCTCATCCTGAAACAGGAGTTTCACATGCTTATATTCTCAATGATAAAAAGCAGTTTGAAGAATTGGATTATGGTGAGGAGCCCACATTTGCTGCGGCGGGCAACGGCGGCGTTTGGAGCAGTGTGGAGGAATTATGGAAATATGAACAGGCGATTCAGCAAAATAGTTTTCTTAATAAAGAATGGATACAACGGTCAAGAACGGTTTATCCTTTTCCCGCATGGGCCGATACGATCCCGCAACGACTTGGACTGAGCTGGTTTCTTACAAAAGATAATGAGCTGGAGATGATAGGGCATACCGGTTCACAGGGAGGTTTTATCAGTGATTATTGCTGGTGGCCGGAAAAGAAAATATTTTATGTATTGCTTTGTAATATCCCCAGGCCAATAAAAGAGATAAGACAAAAATTG
>DASVNY010000312.1:0-3977 GCA_036383615.1 Chitinophagaceae bacterium | reverse complement strand
TCAAGAGCTGTCTTCCACCCGGCACTAACAGAGGCCCCATTGGGCAAAACAGTTCCTCCCTGGAGAAACACTTTTTTATTTGTGTTAAACAACGCGACTACATCAGCAGGCAGATCATCTTTGCCACCAGGAGCATAAACCCAATAAGCATCTGCAGGCACTACTTTATCACTCACGATAATATTGTAGCCTGCATTGAATGCGCCTGATGTAATGGCATCTGCTGAATTGAACAAGCGGTTCCATCCTTCATCTCCTGCTTCACTACCGGAGTAATCAGTTCCTTTTTTAAGCAGCACAACAATATTCATTGTCGGCCTGTCCTTCTCCTGCTTATCAACGTATTCTTTTAACCAGGCCCTGTTAGCATTAGGATCAAATGCATTGGCACCACCAAATATGATAAAGTTGTCCATCCTGAATTGAAGGGCACGGATCATGCAGATATAGGGAATTACCGCAGGTGTGTATTCATTAGCAATTCCCCAATTGCGATTAACAGGCGAGATCAATGATGTTGGTTTGTTCCAGTATTTTGCCCAGCCCAATCCCAATGAACCATGCTGCGCCAGTGTTGCTACATTATATATCTTATCTCTTTTGAGATAATAATTATAGATATTGATGGTACCTGTTTCCGGCCAGAGTGTAGCAAAGTTGGATTCTCTTAATAACATGGGATCGGTGCCGGAGATATAATTTACTTTTTTGTCTTTAAGTGTGCGGGCCAGTGATACAAAGACACCGGAGTTTACTTCAAAGCATTCTTCAAACACTGCATCGATGCCTGTGGCAGCCAGGTCATTTGCCGTAGCAGCAATAGTTTCAGGTGTCCATTTATTTTTTTCCCAATGGTATGGATTCACGCCTTCTATGTTTACCATTACTTTAAGCCCTTTGTTATGCGCAGCAGCAACTACAGAACTTAATCCATCTCTTTCAAAAACGGCCCAGGGTTGCCTTTCGAGATAAGGTGATTTGTAATAATAATTCATCTTCTCGCCATTCCTGCTGGCGCCCCAATAAAGCAAACCGCCCCAGCCCTTTGCTTTCATATCATCTACCATTTTGGCGATATCGGCTTCAGCAGCTTTATCTACATTTCTTTGATAGCTGGTTGTTCCTTCCACCCAATACAAGGGATTATAATCAGTGGAACCTGCTGCTGCATTATTACTCTTTTGCGCTTGTGTGCAGCTAAAAAATAAGTTAGCAAAGAAGATAAGGGCGATAAGAAGAACACTTCTTTTCATAGCAGTCGTTTAGATGAATGATGCGTAAATTTATTTGCTTAGTCCTGAGCAAATGTTCCATAATCAGTTTAATACCTATACTTTTTTAACCTTACAGGGGATTAATAGCAGGTCAACACTGTAATGGATGCAAATTATTCCTTACGGGGCTTGATCTTTTCTCTTTTCTTCACTTTACTGATCGCCGCCAGGAGCACTGCATTGCTTTCCATTGGCGCCGACACAACTGTTCCATAATCCTGTTGCTGCGCCTGGTAATTGATGGAGCCGTAGAGATTCACTTCTTTTATAACCTTACCATATCGTTTATTGATCCATTCAAAGGCGAAAAAAGATGGGCCGTTGCCAGCAGTGGAGCAATTAACCGGGTCGGCTTCATAGCAATAAGCTTTTTGCGGGGCACCTGTTTCGCCTTCGAGTGTATCGAGGCTTTTTTCACCACCGGGGTTCCATTCCAATATGTTCACGCCGTATTGTATCGGGATAATCTCTTTGAGCCCATCTTCATACACTACTTCATACCAACCGAGCAGGTCCGGTGAATCGAAGAAGTTGGGAATATTAAAATAGGCTTTTTGATTTCCTGCCGGCAATGCACTGGCATGAAGAAAGATGAGACTGCTCACATCTTCATTGATCTGTATATTCCTTATCTGCGAAGGCAATGAACTTTTATCTTTCCCCTGCGCGCCTACTGCCGCTATGCAAGGTGCTGATGGGTCTGGTGCGCCTATATCAAATCGCTTTGCTCCTTTCTCTACTTTTCCCGGGCGAATATTGGTAAGATCAATGTTGAATAGCCTGGAACTTTTTACGAGGTTAAAATGTGAAGTAATGTTTACAGGTTCTATCACATTCTCATCTTCACTTGGAATTCGCTGCCCACGTAATGACGCCCGAATAGAAGGCATCATTTCCCAAACCATATTGGGAAATTCTATTGGTTTGATTGTATGCGTGGACCACAACAGGTTTGCACATCCCAAATAATCGAGTATGAGGTCCTTACCAAAATTGAATTCATTTGTCGAGGCCCATGAGGATGGCGCACCTCCCGCCATTTTTATTTTTTTGATGCGCTGGTCCCAATCGATGATATTAGGCGTAAAGTTCCCATAGATCTGCGTAAAGCCCATATCATTCAAATCCTTTTCTTTTAGCTGATCGATCCAGAACCAGTTAAAGATCAAAATATCCTTGGGGATCATTTCTTTTACTACTGATGGTGGCAATGCACCCGGTGTTTCATATTTTACGCCGGTAGATGAAGTTCTTTTCTGCGTTCCTTTCTCCCGTACACTTTCCAGCAGGTAATCGCCCCACATAGCGATCCTGATTCCTTTTTTCGCAAAGTAGCCATGTATCTTTTGTACATCCCCTGCAAATAGTTTTGAATAGTCTTTCCCTTTGCAATTGGGACAAACTTCAGTGGGCGCTCCCCACCATTCATCATGCCCGATATGCACCATCTTTGGTTTGATCACTTCGAGATATTCATCATACACACCAAACATCAGGTCATAACTTTTAGGATTGGAAGGGCAATATGTATCGGGCCATGTATCGCCGGGATATTCCGCGAGCTCAGGATGTTTTGTCAATAAATAATAAGCATGTGTCAGTGAAGGAATTTCCGGTATCACTTCCAAAAAATTATCATTGGCATATTTCACCAGATCACGCACCGTTTCCTTTTCAATGATAAAACCATCGCCGGCATCATAATGACTCGAATTTTTTTCTTCTCCCCTTATTCCCTCTGTTGAATTGGAGCGGCTGTATTGCATGTATTTTACAAATTCCTGCCAGCCTGTATTAACTTCAGGATAATTGTCGAGCCTCATGCAATTAAATTCAATAATCACCTTATTGTATTTATACAATGCCATGAACTCACTGATAAATCTTTTGAAGTAGGGAATATTATCAGGGCCGGGCACATACAGCCGGATGCCCCTGAATGGAAGATTGGGCCAGTCGTTCACCTTCACTCCTTTTATCTCTTTTCCTTTTCCGGCTTGTAGCAATTGACGCAATGACTGCAAACCATAGAAAGCCCCGGCATCATCCCATCCGGCAATGACTACCTGCTCTGCTGTTACATGTAATACATAACCTTCCGGCCCGGGGCTCTTTGATGTCAACGCCATCTTTCTATCAGAACATAATTTTTTTACCAATGGGTTCACCCAGTTACCCATCACGATCACTTTCTTTCCCGTGGGAACAGTGCTTACTTTCCGGATCTTCAATGCAACACCATATTTGTTGCTCAATTCTTTTACCAGTTGCCTGGCCAATGCAATATCTTTCCCACTTGCATTTACAGGAATGGCGATGATAATATTCTCATCAACAATAAAGCGTTCACCGGTTAGCTCCAGTTGTTGCGGAATGGGAAAGATCAGCGGCTGATCCCCTGCCATTGACCGGTTACAACAACATATAAGCAGCGCCAGGGAAATGGCCCTGGCAAAAAGCTTAACTACGCTTTTCTTTCTCATATTACCTGTTGATTATTTTGAAGAAACTAACTTATACTTATGAATACGGTGGGCATAATGGTCGGCAACATAGATAACATTATTACTACCGGCAGCAATGCCAAGAGGAAAATGTTTACTGTCATCATATAACCCCGGCGTGAACCATTGCGCCTTGTAATTATTACTTGCATCAAATTGCTGGATGCGGAAATTGTAACGGTCACTGATAAAAATATCG
>DASVNY010000311.1:0-7876 GCA_036383615.1 Chitinophagaceae bacterium | reverse complement strand
TGGAAAAGAACTAAAGGAAGTGGAGATCGTTGAGCTTCCCTCTTCATCGAGATTCATGGATTATAAAATAAAAAAAATAGAGAATAAAATTATCACCGTGAACAAAACAGGGATCTATAAATTTCGTTTCGCCAATTCGGGCATAGCCGCAAGGATCTGTAAATACAAGATCCAGCGAATTCCCGCAAGTAACGGTCCGAAAACATTTGACTGCAATGTTTACTGGCGAAACGGCTATGACACCACCTACACAACCGACATGGAAGAATTCATGTCGAATGCGGATACTGTCATCAACAATTTCCAGGAGAGATCAACAAAAGTGCTGGCTTCTTCTGCCACACCGGGTAATAAAGCCTGTTTCAATTTTATTCTTCCGGATAATACTGTTGCCTGGAGTTATTACTTAAGTGTTGACGCTAATGGGCAGAAATCCTATGAAGAGTCATCAAAAAAGTTTACTGCCAGCCAGGATTATCTTGTTGCCAAATATGCAAGACAAACTCCTCTCCTCGCATTAGCGTTGGGACATGACGCTTATCTTGAAAGAACTTCAACCGGCAGCTCCATAGATTACTGGATCGTAGAAGGCGATAATGCGAATCTTTTCCTGAATGCTGCCCAGTTCCGCTATATGAAAAAAGCAAAAGGCAATACTGATTTTGCAAAAATGGATGTGCGGAAAGGTTCGCTTAATTTTTGTTTTTCCAATAACAATCCAAGTGAAGTATTAAATGTGACAGTTAAGATAACAGCTGTACAGGTGAACCAGTTCATAGATACAAAACCTGTTCAACGCATACATGTAACACCCAAAAAAGAAATGTATCTTAAGAATTAAAGAACTTTTACTATGGCAAACACATCGACCATTTCAGAAACACAGGAGATCATACAGGACAATCTCGATTACACACTTTTTTCCTGGAGCAAACAAAAAGGTATTGACCCCATCGCCGTTAAATATGCCGAAGGCGTTTATCTCTACGACTATGATGGGAAAAAATATATTGATTTTTCTTCCGGCCTAATGAACGTGAATATCGGTCATGGTAACCAGCGGGTAACTGATGCCATAGTGAAACAAATGCAGGAAGTAGCTTATGTCACCCCAAGCTGCGTTACAAAAGCAAGAGGTGACCTCGGTAAAAAATTAGCGGAGATATGCCCCGGTGATCTCAACAAGGCTTTCTTTACGTTATGCGGCGCCAGCTCTATTGAAAACGGAATTAAGCTCGCCAGGATTTATACAGGCCGGCATAAAATACTTACCCGTTATCAATCTTATCATGGCGCATCATATGGCGCGATGAGCGCAAGTGGTGATCCCCGTCGTTTGCCTATGGACGCACAGCAGGCGCCCAACTTTGTTCATTTTGATCTTCCCTATTTATATCGCTGGGAATATGGCGAAGAAGCTTTGCTGAAAGAATCTATTGCTTCGCTGGAAAGATTGATAGCTTATGAAAACCCTGCCAACATCGCTGCTATTTTACTCGAAGGTGAATCAGGATCATCAGGATGTTTAAAATATCCGGTTGGTTATATGAAAGCCGTTAGAGAAATATGTAACAAACATGGCATCCTCATCATCATTGATGAAGTGATGAGTGGATTTGGAAGAACCGGTAAATGGTTTGGTTTTGAAAATCATGATATCGTTCCCGATATGATCTGCATGGCAAAAGGACTCACTTGTGGGTATTTGCCTTTGGGATGTTTGATGGTATCCGATAAGATCGCTGCCAAATTCAATGATGCGATGATGCCATTGGGTTTGACTTATTCCGCTCATCCTGTTAGTTGTGCTGCAGCTTTGGAAACATTAAAAATTTACGAAGACGATAACCTCATCGCCAATGCTGTGGCCATGGGAAAATATATGGAAGCGCAGGCAGAGAAATTAAAACAAAAGCATCCAAGCATTGGAGATTTCAGGAATACAGGTTTACTCGGTTGCTTCGAACTGGTGAAGAACAGGAAAACAAAAGAACCAATGGCTCCTTTCAATGCAAAGCCTGATGAGATGGCCATCATGAATAAAGTGGCAGCGAAGATCAAAGAGCTGGGCATGTACACATTTGTAAGATGGAGCTACATTTTTGTAGCGCCGCCGCTGACGTTGACAAAAGAACAAATCGACGAGGGGTTGGCTATTATCAGCCACGCTATCGGGATCGCTGATCAAAATGTTCAATAATCAATATTCAATCTTCAATACTCAAATCTTAAAATTGAACATTGAAGGTTGAATATTTTCTTTCAAATATGAGTAACCATCCAACTACAACCGACTCGTCTTTAATCAACGACGACCTTGCTCCCATTCCACCTGAAAAAAGAAAATGGGGAACCTGGAACTATGCGGCCCTATGGATCAGCATGAGCCTCTGCATTCCCACCTATATGCTCGCCAGCTCATTGATCGGTGGCGGCATGAACTGGTGGCAGGCGATCCTCACTATTTTCCTCGGCAACAGCATTGTGCTGATACCAATGATACTAAATGGGCATGCCGGCGCTAAATATGGTATCCCCTTCCCTGTTTTTGCAAGAGCAAGTTTTGGAACCAAAGGCGCAAATATTCCTGCGATATTGCGGGCAATCGTTGCCTGTGGCTGGTTTGGTATTCAAACATGGATCGGCGGCGCTTCTATTTATAATATTGTAAGAGCATGGTCTCCTTCATTACCAGAAATAGATAATACTTCTTTATTTCCGCAAGCCATCCCGATGATTTGCTTTTTAGCTTTCTGGTTACTCAATATGTTCATTATCTATTTAGGCGTGGAGAGCATAAAAAAACTGCTGCTCTTTAAAGCGATCTTTCTTCCCATTGCCGCATTGGCCTTATTATTCTGGGCCATTTCAGCAGCCAATGGATTGGGACCTATCTTAGAAGAACCCACACAACTCAGTGGCGCTGCATTCTGGAACTTCTTTTTCCCCGCACTCACAGGCATGGTTGGTTTTTGGGCAACACTGTCATTGAATATTCCTGATTTCACCCGCTATGCAAAAAGTCAGAAAGCACAGATAAGAGGGCAAGTGATCGGGCTTCCGCCATCCATGACATTATTTGCATTTATTGGTGTGGTGGTAACATCTGCCACAGCTATTATTTATGGAAGCACCGAATGGGATATTGTAAAACTCGCCGGCAGGTTTGAAAATAAAATAATGATCACACTGGCAATGATCGGCATTGTTATCTCAACACTGGCAACTAATATCGCCGCAAACATTGTTAGCCCTGCCAACGATTTCTCCAACCTTTCTCCCAAAAAGATCAGTTTTAAATCAGGTGGTTATATCACGGGCATCATCGGCATTCTTATTTTTCCCTGGAAACTTATCGCTTCTCCTGACGGATATATTTTTACCTGGCTGGTAGCTTACTCAAGTTTACTCGGACCTGTTGGCGGTATTATGATCGCTGATTATTATTTTATCCGTAAACAACAATTGCAGGTTGACGAGCTATATAGTCATAAGGGCCGTTATGGTTTTAGCAATGGATTTAACAGTAAAGCAATAATTGCTTTACTGCTTGGCATCTTACCCAATGTGCCGGGTTTTCTTGTCACGATAAAGGTCATCGGGTCAGATGTATTACCCGGGTGGATTACACATTTATATAATTACGCATGGTTCGTTGGATTTTTCATAAGTGGATTTATTTATTGGCTGGCCTCCCCAACCCCTCCGAAGGAGGGGCTTTATAACCCTAAAGAAGAAAATACTTTATTACATTCATAAATAAAAGTATAAAATGTTGGAAGATAAAAAGGGTGACATCAAACTATCGGGGTCCGAGAACCCCCTTTCGGGGGGCAGGGGGGCTATCTCTATTCTGATAAAAAACGGAAGGATCATAACAGCAACTGATGATTATGTCGCTGATATTTTCATTGAAGGTGAGCAGGTAAAAACTATTGGCAAGAACTTATCTGTAACTGCCGCCAAAGAAATAGACGCATCCGGCAAATTGGTTTTCCCGGGTGGCATTGATCCGCATGTGCATTTGGATATGCCTTTCATGGGCACTTTCTCTTCCGATAATTATGAAACGGGAACAAGAGCTGCCTTATATGGCGGCACAACCATGGTCATCGATTTCATTTTACAAAAGCAGGGAAACAGTTTACGTTCGGCATTAGAAGAATGGAAAGGAAGAAGCGATAATAACTGTGTAGGCGATTATAGTTTCCATATGGCCGTAACAGATTTTAATGAAAACACGAAGAAAGAAATAAAGGAAATGATAGAGAAAGAAGGCATCACTTCTTTCAAAACATTTATGGCTTATAAAGGAGCATTGATGATCGATGACAGGCAGATGGTGGGCTTGATGGAAGAAGTAAAAAAATGCGGGGGCCTGATCAACGTACATGCTACCAATGGTGATATGATCGATTATCTTATTGCCAAACATCGGGGCGAAGGCAAACTCTCACCCTTGTATCATTATTTATCACAACCCGAAGTGACCGAAGCAGAAGCCAGCGAACGTTTTACCGATATGGCGAACTATACCGGTTGTCCCGGCTATATTGTTCACCTCACTTGCGAAGGTGCATTGAATGCTGTAAGAAATGCTACACGACGGAACCAGAAAGTTTTTGTTGAAACATGTATCCAGTATTTAATTCTCACCGCGGCCTTATATGAAAATGATTTCGAAGGCGCCAAATGGGTAATGAGTCCGCCAGTGAGGGAAGAGAAAGACCAGGAAACACTATGGGCCGGCATCAACCAGGGGATGGTACAGGTTGTTGCAACCGATCATTGCCCTTTTAAATGGGAACAGAAACTGATGGGCAAAAATGATTTTTCCAAAATCCCCAATGGACATCCCGCAATTGAAAACAGGATGGAACTGCTATACAGCGAAGGGGTGAATAAAGGAAGGATCACGTTGAATAAATATGCAGAAGTGGCTTGCACAAACCCGGCGAAGATATTCGGTATGTTTCCCCGCAAAGGAACGATCGCTGTTGGCAGTGATGCTGACATTGTGATCTTTGATCCAAAGGAAAAACATAAGATCTCCGCCAAAACACATCACATGAATGTTGATTATTCAGGCTATGAAGGCTGGGAAGTAACAGGAAAAGTGAAAACAGTTTTATTGCGGGGTAAAGTAGCTATTGAGAACAACCATTGTCATATTGATAAAGGATATGGGAAATTTATTAAACGGAATAAAGTAAGTAATATAGTATAGACGGGAAGACGGAAAGTCGGGAAGACAGGAAGTCGGAAAGACATTTCTAAATTTCACGATACGATCTTCCTGACTTTCGGTCTTCCCGACTCATCACTCATAACTCATAACTAAATAAAATGCCACGAATAATCAAATCAGGCCTCATTCAACTCTCCTTGCCAAAAACCGAAGGCGAAGGAAGTATTGAAGAAATAAAGGAAGCGATGGTGCAGAAACATATTCCTTATATCGAGGAAGCGGGAAAGAAAGGTGTGCAGATACTTTGTTTCCAGGAAATATTCAATACGCCGTATTTCTGTCCCGGCCAGGACAAAGCATGGTATGAAAGCGCGGAAACAGTTCCCGGTACAACGATCGAGAGAATGCAGGCCTATGCTAAGAAGTATAACATGGTGATCATCGTTCCTGTTTATGAAAAAGAACAAGCCGGCGTATTATACAACACTGCTGCCGTGATCGATGCGGATGGAACATATTTAGGCAAATACAGGAAGAACCATATCCCCCACACTTCCGGTTTCTGGGAAAAATTCTTTTTCAAACCTGGCAATTTGGGTTACCCGGTTTTTCAAACCAAATATGCAAAAGTAGGTGTGTATATCTGCTATGATCGTCATTTCCCTGATGGTGCAAGATGCCTAGGATTGAATGGCGCTGAGATCGTGTATAATCCTTCAGCAACAGTAGCAGGTTTGTCGCAATATTTATGGAAGCTGGAACAACCGGCACATGCGGCAGCGAATGGATATTTTATGGGATGTATCAATCGTGTGGGAACAGAAAAACCATGGAACCTCGGCAAGTTTTATGGCAGCAGTTATTTCGTTGACCCCCGCGGGCAAATTTTTGCACAGGCAAGTGAAGAGAATGATGAATTGCTGATCGCCGATTTTGATTTGGATATGATAGAAGAAGTAAGAAGTGTGTGGCAGTTTTTTAGAGACAGAAGGCCGGAAACGTATGGGAAACTGGTAGAATTATAGTATTAACCACAGAGGAGCACAAAGAAATACACACAGAGAGCACTGAGATATGGAAACGAATGAGCTATCAGGGAAAATAATAGGGCTGGCAATTGAAGTCCATAAAGCACTTGGTCCTGGATTGCTGGAAAGCTCTTATAAGGAATGTCTTAATTATAAAATTGGGCAATCAGGTTTGTATGTTGAAAAAGAAAAACCGATACCTCTTGTATTTGAAAATGTAAAGCTTGAATGTGGATACAGAATTGATCTGTTGGTTGAAAATAAAATAGTAATCGAAATAAAAAGTGTGGAAGCCTTAAACGATATCCACCTGGCACAAACACTGACTTATTTGAAGCTGGGGAATTATAAACTGGGCTTGTTAATGAATTTTAATGTAGTCAAACTTAAAGATGGAGTAAAAAGAATAATCAACGGCACTCTGTGAACTCTGTGTAAGACTCAGTGCCCTCTGTGGTTAAAAAAGATATTATGGGAATTCAAAACAATCGACTAACTAACGAACAGTATAGCGAGAACTTCGCCGACATACACCCGCCATTTGAGAATAAGACAGCGGCGATGGTGGAAGCGAACCGTTGCATATTTTGTTATGATGCGCCCTGCATGAAAAGTTGCCCCACGCATATTGATGTTCCTAAGTTCATCAAGCAGATCGCCAGTGAGAATATCAAAGGATCGGCGCATACGATCTTTTCATCCAATATCATGGGGGCCGGTTGCAGCAAGGTTTGCCCGGTAGAAAAATTATGCGAAGGCGCTTGTGTTTATAATTTACTGGAAGAAGAACCCATCCAGATCGCAAGACTGCAGCGCTACAGCACCGAAATAGCCATGAAAGAAAACTGGCAATTATTTGAACGCAAACCTTCTGTTGATAAAAAAGTAGCCATTGTCGGTGCGGGTCCGGCTGGTTTAAGTTGCGCACATGTGTTATCAAGAGAGGGAATTGATATAACCATATTCGAGAAAGAAGCAAAAGGCGGCGGGTTGATGACCTATGGTATTGCTGCTTACAAAGTCACACCAGGTTTTTGCGAGGATGAAGTGAATTATATTACTGCTATTGGCGGTATTGAAATAAAATACAACCAGGAATTAGGAAAGGATATCACGTTGGGTCAACTGAAAAAAGAATTCGATGCTGTTTATCTCGGCATCGGTGTGGGTGTAGCAAGACAATTAGATATCCCCGGTGAAAAGCTGGAAGGCGTTGTTGATGCCATCAGTTTTATTTATGACATAAGAGCCAAAGGCTATTCAACTGTTCCTGTTGGTGATAAAGTTGCTGTGGTAGGAATGGGAATGACAGCTATCGACGCCGCGACACAGGCAAAACGATTGGGCGCAAAAGAAGTGACCATGTTATACAGGAGAACAGAAGCCGAAATGCCATGCACCAAACATGAGCTCGATATTGCGATGCTTGATGGCTGTGAGGTAATCTGGCTGGCTTCGCCGGTTAAAGTAAAAGGTGCGGCTGGAAAAGTAAAACAGCTTGTTTGCAGTAAAATGCAATTAGGTGAACCAGATGCCAGCGGTCGCCGCTCTCCTGTTGACACCGGCGAAACATTGACACTGGAGGTTGACATGGTGATCAAAGCAGCCGGGCAAGTTCCATTTGAAAAATTAGTTAAGAAATATAACCTCGATAATAAGA
>DASVNY010000310.1:0-2008 GCA_036383615.1 Chitinophagaceae bacterium | reverse complement strand
GTCCCAATGTAAACAGTTCCATCACTTCTCTTGCAAAGTTCTCGTTGGGGTGATCTTTTTTATTTTGCTGGTTGTTTAAAAAGAAAAGCATCGAAGCGGACCTGGATACTTCTTTCAATAGTGTTCCGAAATTTCCCAATGCATTTCTGCGTATCACATCAAGCAGGGCTTGCTGATAGAAGATATTGACGTTGCGGCAGGCAAAATGTCCATGCCAGAAGAAAGCCATTTTTTCCCTCAGCTGTGATCCGCTATTTACCATTTCATGCATCCAGTACATGTTGAGATTGCGGATGCCTTCCCTGTTTTTTTGTTGTCTTAATTTTCTTTCATCGGCATCCAGTTCTTTTTTCTGTTGCCGGCCGATTTCTTCAATACCCATTACAAGGCCCTTGAGATAATCATCAGCCACATCAATGAACTCAGGTTTTTTTGATGAAGCTTTTACTAATGCTTTATAAAATTGTTGCGGGGTGAATTTGGAAAGATCTCCCAATTGTTCAACAGCGGGGCCAAAACCGGCGCGCCATAAGAGGTGCTGATTTTTGAGCTGGTTAGTCAGGGCCATGAAGCTACAAATTTTGTTTTCAGACTATTATGAAGTCATGAGGTTTAAATAGGCTGCATCCTTTCTTTCGAAAAACGTTAAAAGCGGAGTCTTATTTTCTACCAGGATAGCCCATCAATGCACATTATTCTTAACATAAGCGGTCAGATGTATTCCTTGCTCCTGGGATAACCGGGCTTTTGGGATCATAGAAGTCAATATACCATCCCATCGTTTTGCCGAATACAACGATAATTCGGGCAGACCGTGGCAACGATTGCAGCGGCCCATAAAAAGTGATTTACCGGTCACTGTATCAGGCGCTATGTTCGTGGTTTCGGGTTTGGGGGCAGAGACATCTACACTCCGGGTGCTTACGGTGGGGGTCGCCTTTTTTTGACAGGCAATGATAACAAGGCAAATAACCAGGAGGAACAAGGCGGTTTTTTTCATGCGGGTTTGTTTCTGTTAATAAATTTAATATCCAAACAAGTGGTAGTTTAAAAATAAAAGCAATATTTTAGTTGGCCTTTTTACCACACTCTAAAACAAATTAAAAAAGTATGAAAAAACAAATTTTGATGGCGGCGGCGCTTTTTGTTTTGGTCGTCGGTTGCAACAAAGCAACTAATAATACTGAAGCTACAGAAACAGATGTAGTCGCAACAGAACGTAAATGTGCTGCTAATGATGTGCTGGAAGAACAAATGAATGCTGATCCGGCTCTTCGTCAGCGTATGAATGATATCGAAGAGTTTACAAAGAGGGTAATTGCCAACCCTTCTCAATACAGGTTGGTGGGTAATATCATCGAGATACCTGTTGTTGTAAACATTTTGTATAAAACGAATGCACAGAATATTTCATTGGCACAGATCGAGTCGCAGATCGATGTATTGAACAAAGATTTTAGCGCAACTAATTCTGATTACAACAATCCTAATACTTACCAAAGTGTACGTTCAGGAGATATCGGTGTTCGTTTTGTTATTGACAATACCACTACTGATATCGTTCGTAAAAAAAGTAATAAGACCAGCTGGCAGCTGAATGATGGAATGAAAAAATCTAACCAGGGAGGTATTGACCCAACCAGTCCAACGACTAAATTGAATATTTGGGTTTGCAACTTAGCGAGCGGCTATCTTGGTTATGCCCAGTTCCCCGGTGGAAATGCGGCTACTGATGGTGTGGTAATTGACGAGAATGCTTTTGGCACTATCGGCACAGCTTCTGCTCCATTCAACAAAGGAAGAACAGCAACGCATGAAGTTGGACATTGGATGAACCTTCGTCATATCTGGGGTGATGCTACTTGTGGTAATGATGGCGTAGGTGATACTCCATTGCATAACACTGCTAACTATGGTTGTCCTTCTTCAACTCACAGAAGCACTTGTACCGGCACACCGTTGGAAATGACTATGAATTATATGGATTATATGGATGACGCCTGTATGT
>DASVNY010000309.1:0-2503 GCA_036383615.1 Chitinophagaceae bacterium | reverse complement strand
CGGCTGCGAGGCGTCGAATGGCTGCCTCATTGACTCGACCGTCATCGCGAGTATCCACACAGAAGTGTTTACCGCGATTGGCCGCAGCACGGTGGTGCCGCCGGAACACAAGGGCGCGCTGGGCGTGATCGAATCATTCAACATCTCGACGCTCATCTATGCGGCGGACATGCAGCATCACAAGGAATATGGCATGTTGAGTGGTCATGTGCAGGGCAAAGTGCTGGAAATGATCAGTTGCATGATAAGACCTCGCCGGGTATTGGAGATCGGTACTTTCACGGGTTATAGCGCTTTATGCCTTGCCAAGGGTCTGAGCGAGGATGGCAAACTGCATACGCTGGAGTTGAGGGAGGAGGATGCGAAGCTTGCCAGGAGCTTTTTTGACCGGTCGGTTTATGCTGACCAGATAATATCTCACAGTGGCAATGCGTTAGATATCATACCGTCGCTGAATGAAACATGGGACCTGGTATTTATTGATGCCGATAAACCGGCCTATATAGAATATTTTAACCTTGTTTTACCGAGGCTTCGGAAAAACGGCTTTATTTTAGCAGATAATATCTTCTTTCATGGCCAGGTGCTGGAAGAAAAAGTGAGCGGCAAAAGTGCAAAAGGCATCCAGGCATTCAATGAATTTATTAAACAACGAACCGATATTGAAAAGGTGATCCTGACGATCCGTGATGGCCTGTACCTTATCCGAAAATTATAATTCACTATCATGAAATTCGTGCGACTGATATTCATTCAACTTCTTTTGCTGGCTGGTTTCACCTCAACTGCCCAGCAGGCCGACATGGTGCGGGAATACATTGAACAGTATAAAGACCTCGCCATGGCCGAAATGCAACGTACCGGTGTGCCGGCTGCCATAAAACTGGCGCAAGGCATTCACGAATCTTCTGCCGGGGCGAGCCGTCTGGCCACCAAAGCCAATAATCATTTCGGTATTAAATGTAAGGCTGACTGGATGGGTCAATCCATTTCTCATGATGATGATGCAAGAGGTGAGTGTTTCCGCAAATATCTTTCTGCCGAAGATTCTTATAAAGATCATTCCAATTTTTTGAAGAAAAGCTCACGCTATGCTTCTTTGTTCGAGCTTGATCCTACTGATTATGAAGGATGGGCATACGGGCTAAAAAAAGCAGGTTATGCTACCAATCCCCGCTATCCGCAGGTGATCATTAAATTGATCGAGGACTATGGTCTGCAGGATTACACCATGATAGCTATGGGAAAAATGCCGGCGACTAATGAAACATTGGTTAGTAATAAAGATCCTGAGCAAAAAACAGAAGAAACAGTTCAAACTACAACACCTGTCATTATAGAAGAAACCATAAAGGCCCCTGAACAGCCTGTTTATCCCGAAGGAGTGTTTAGCATCAATGAAACAAGGGTGGTATTTGTTAAAAGCGGAACATCCTGGCTCTCGATCGCGCAGGAGCATAGTATTTCTTTATCAAGACTTTTCGACTTCAATGATATGGAGCAGGGTGAAGTGATAGAAAAAGATCAATTGGTGTATCTGCAACGCAAACGCAAAACAGGTAATAACGAATTTCATATTGTAAGAGCAGGAGAAAATTTACATGATATAGCGCAGCAACAAGCGATCAGGCTGGAGGCATTACTGGAATACAATATGCTCGACCCGGGAATGCGCCCTGCTATTGGTGAAAGATTATACCTGCGTGGCAAAGCACCTGTAATGCCACGCGTTGTTCAACGCGAAACCCTCTCCTCCTATCCAGCTAAATGGAACAATAACCAAAACTGATATTTTATGGCCGTCATCCAAGTGCATGACAAATCATTTGACACTTATCTCTCTGAAGCAACGATACAGCAACGCATCAAAGAATTAGCTACTGAAATAAATAAGGATTATAAAGGCGGCAGACCTTTATTCATCGCCATATTGAATGGTTCATTCATGTTTGCAGCCGATCTTTTCAAGCATCTCGACATACAGGCAGAATTGTGTTTTATCAAACTGGCTTCTTATAAAGGGATGAAATCTTCAGGTAATGTGGTCACCTCCATTGGTCTCGAAGATGATCTTTTTGGCAAAGAAGTGATCATTGTTGAAGATATTGTTGACACCGGTAAAACCCTGCATGCCTTTCTTCCCAAGTTGATGCACCAGCAGCCAAAATCATTGAAAATTGCGACTCTTCTTCATAAATCAGAAGCAACTGCCTTTCCACTAACGCTTGACTATGTAGGCTTTGATATACCTAATAAGTTTGTGGTTGGCTACGGACTTGATTATGATGGCTTAGGTCGCAATCTTAAAGAGATCTACCAGTTGGTATAAATCCGCTATAGGCTCTCAGTCTTTTTTTGTAATTTTTCGTGTCAAAATATCCCCTTGAAGGCCGCTTGCCACATATTGTTGCTGACCCTGATCAGCTTTTCCGTCCATGCCCAGCAGTTCTATCTACGTGGCGAGGTGAAAGATGATTCGGGCAATCCACTGCAAAATGTAAAT
>DASVNY010000308.1:0-2590 GCA_036383615.1 Chitinophagaceae bacterium | reverse complement strand
GCATTTTAAGCTCCCAGGGCAAACCGGCCATTACGTCAACCGCATCGGCGCCACCTACTCCAATGGCAATCATACCCAAACCACCGGCATTGGGGGTGTGCGAGTCGGTACCGATCATCATACCACCGGGGAAAGCATAATTTTCTAAAACCACCTGGTGAATGATCCCTGCGCCGGGTTTCCAGAAACCAATTCCGTATTTATCAGAAATAGAGGACAAGAAATCATAGACCTCACGATTTGTCTCAATAGCCAGCTCAAGATCTTTCTTGGCGCCGATCTTGGCCTGGATCAGGTGATCGCAATGCACGGTACTCGGAACAGCTACCCTGTTTCTTCCGCATGTCATAAACTGGAGCAAGGCCATTTGAGCCGTTGCATCCTGCATTGCCACTCGGTCAGGAGCAAAATCAACATAATCCTTACCACGGCTATAGGCTGTAGCCGGCAAGGCCCCTGAAAGATGAGAATACAAAATTTTCTCTGCCAGCGTTAAGGGCTTGCCTGTCAGTTTCCTGGCGGCATCGATCTTAGCGGGCATTTCGGCATAAACTTTCCTGATGAGGTCGAGATCAAAAACCATGAAATTCGTCTTTAGAAGGTGAGTAAAATGTGCGGCGAAGGTACTTAAAAGGAGGAAGTTAAAAAAGCCATGAACCATGAACTGTAAGCCGCAGGCTTTGGGCTCACAGTTCATAGCTCGTGGCTCGTAGCTTGCGGTTGACAAATGCTCTTTCCCGGAAAATAAAAAAAATCTATTTTAGCTATATGTACAAGCTGAAATACTTCATTGAGTGGAATGTTTTTGGCGTTTGTACCGCCCTTGGCCAGCGGTTTGGAATTGCTACCAGCCGCATCAGGCAATATTTCATCTATACATCAGTGCTTACATTGGGCTCTCCTATCATCATTTATATGGTGCTTGCCTTTTGGAGAAATATGCGCAAGTATATATCGGCAGCGAAAAGAAATCCCTGGTACTATTTGTAAGGCGTGAATTTAATTACGAAGATTTTTATAATTGAGCATTGAACATTGTTTGTTGAGCATTTTTCTTTTACAATGATAAGAAAATGTCAATTTTCGATGCTCAATGCTCAACTTTCAATTGGTGCTATATCGTCACCTTTTTCTCCACCACATCCACTTTAAAGAATGTGCGGCCACCCCGCTTCACTTTTGATAAAATAAGTTTGCTGAAATCAAAAGCCGAGAAATTGCTGTGGCCATCTTTCGACTTCATCCTGCCGCTGATCGAAACCAATACCCCATTCTCATCATATTCTATTTCGTCGTAGGTCAGTTCAATATCTTTTGCTTTGAGTTCTTTCTTCAGCTCTTCCAATTGTTGCTTGCTGGTGTTTTTAGTGATAGTAAGAAGCATTTCCTCCTCACCATTCATAAGTGTTCCTTCAGCATCCATTACCAGCACATTGGTGCCAGTTGATGCAATTGCCGACATAGCTGCTAACACAGTATGATTAGAACCGTGATTAACAATTGCAACTGGGGGCAAACTTCCAAGATTATCTTGTGTGAGATCGATTATACGACCATACTTCTTTTCAAATTTTCTGCGCTCTTCCGTTTTCGTCAGATCATACTCTTCTTTCTGACCATTTTTTAAATGCATGGTCGCTTTTTTATTGCTGATCTCGAAATCATCGCAAAGAGCAGCCAATTGATCGGTGCCATCATTACTAACGATAGCAACAGTTCCCTTTACGGGAGCAACCGGGGGAAGCGGTGCATCAGGTGCTTCGGGAGGCGCTGGTAATTCACCATACTTTTTTTCAAACTCTTTTTTCTGCTCTTCGATGCGAAGGTCATAGGTATATGTTTTCCCGTTTTTCAATGTTACTGTAACAGTATAATCCTGCCGCTCCAGTTTTTTTACATTATCAGGAAGGCTCTTTGGCAACGGAGGATTTGGTGGCAATGGCGGATTGGGCGGTGAAGGCGGCAATGGCGGTGGTGGAAAACTTCCATACTTATCTTCATAATACTCCGATCTTTCTTTCCACTTGCTCAACGGAATTGTTTCAATAGTTGTTCCTGTTTTGTCTTGCACGATCACTTTTGCATTGTCTTTTGTTCCACTAACATGGATGAAATACCCCTTTTCATTTGGAATAGTGTCGGTTAATACCGAAACCGAAGTATTGATCTCCGGAGGTTGTTGTTTGCTTTTACGAAAAGAAACAAGTATCACTGCCAATAAGGGCAGGATAAAAAGAAAACGCAGCAGGTGCACCCTTGCTGTTTTGATCTTGTTCATCATGGCTATTCTTTTTTTAAGTGAAGAAAAATTGAACTTTTGGGCTATACTGAAATGATTATTTCCTACGACTTTTAATAAGAGATACTGGTATTCTTTTTTGTTGACACCATTTTGTAACACTTTATTATCAGCAATGAATTCAAGATTCTGGCGCATATCCGCACGAAGCAGCCAGGCAAATGGGTTATACCAATTGATCATGCAAAGCAATTCGCCCCAGATGATATCAACGGTGTGACGTTGCTTCACATGCACAAACTCATGACGGATGATCTCCTGCAATTCTTCTTCCTGGTGCTGTTCACGATT
>DASVNY010000307.1:0-13348 GCA_036383615.1 Chitinophagaceae bacterium | reverse complement strand
TATGGCGATTGCAAGGCATTGAGTAATTATATGTTTTCCTTATTAAAGGAAGCGGGTATTCGTTCGGTTTATACTGTAGTAACTTCCGGGAGCGATAATGATTACCTGATGGTGGATCTTCCTTCTTCGCAATTCAACCATGCTATTTTATTTGTGCCCCAGGGAAAAGATACCATTTGGCTTGAATGTACCAGTCAAACAAAGGGTGCTGGTTATTTAGGCGGCAGTGCAGGCAACCGGTATGCTGTTGCTGTTGATGAGAATGGCGGCACGCTGGTGAGAACGCCAAGATATGGAATGAGTGAGAACCTGCAGGTGAGAACGATAAAAGCTGTACTGGAAAATGATGGGGCGCTGATGGTGAAAAGCAACACACATTATAGCGGAATGCAGCAGGACCAGATACATGGACTTATTAATAGCCTGTCAAAGGAAAAAGTAAAAGAGTATTTGCATGAAGAGCTGGATTTTGCTACCTACGACATTAACCAGTTTAGTTATAACCAGGAGAAATCAATTCTTCCCGCTATTGATGAAATGCTGGAAATTACGGTTAGTAATTATGCCAGTATCACGGGCAAGAGATTATTCATTGTTCCGAATGTAATGACAAAGACATACAGGAAATTGAGTGCTAACGAAGAACGGAAATATGATATCGTACTGGGATTTGCTTATAAGGATGTTGATACGGTGGAGATCGAATTGCCTAAAGGATATGAAACGGAGTCGATGCCCCAGCCAGTATCTATCAGCAGCCAGTTTGGGAAATATAGTAACAGCGCAAAATTGAGCGGCAATAAACTTGTCTATTACCGCAGCATTGAACAATATAGTGGTCGTTTCCCGGCAAAAGACTATCCTGACCTGGTGAAGTATTATGATGCCGTTTACAAAGCAGATCGCAGCCGGGTTGTATTGGTAAAGAATGAACAGCAATCAGCACCAAAAGGTTTTTGATCATATTCAGCTTTCCTAAATAAAATGCACATGAGAAAAACGCTCACAGTGATCTGTATTCTCTACAGCGGAATACTATTTTCACAGGAACAGCCTATAAAATTCGGTAAAGTATCGGCCGTGGATCTGCAAAAAACAGTGTATAGTGTTGACACGAGCGCGGAAGCGGTAATATTAGCCGATATTGGCTCTACGCGAATAAAAGGGAACGCTAAGGGGTGGTTCTCTCTTGAGTTCAAACGTCATAGAAGAATTCATATACTCAAAAAGAGCGGGTATGATCATGCTACAGTCGAGATACCCTTGTATGCCGACGGGGAAGACGAAGAAGTGCTGGATAATTTGAAAGTAGTGACCTATAATTATGAGAATGGTAAGCTGGTAGAAACAAAGCTGGATGTTAAATCGGCTGTTTTTAAAGAGAAGCTTGACAGGAACAGGGTCATAAAGAAATTTACTTTTCCGAATGTAAAAGAAGGATCGATCATTGAATATGAATACCGGCTCACTTCTGATTTTCTATTTAACCTTCAGCCCTGGTATTTCCAGGATGAGGTACCGGCATTATGGAGTGAATACACTGTTTCTCTGCCTGCGTTTTTAAAATATATGCTTATTTCACAGGGAAGCCAGACATTTTTTTTTACCGACCAAAAAAGTAAAAGAGGAGACTATTCTGTAGAAATGGAGAAAAAGAATTCTTATGGAGTAGCGAGCGGAGCCGAAAGGATCAATATTTCTTGCGGAGTAACGGATTTCCGCTGGGCAATGAAAGATGTTCCGCCGCTAAAAGAAGAATCCTATACTACCACTTTGTTGAACTATATGAGTAAACTCGAATTTCAGCTGGCAGCATATCTTGATCCTCTTACTCCTGAAACCCTGATGTCAACATGGCCAGATCTTACACAAAGACTTATTAAAAGAGAAGACTTCGGGATGGAGATAGAGAATGCCGGAACGTGGATACCTGGAATACTACCTTCCATTTTAAAAAATGCTTCAACCGATTTAGAAAAAGCAAAAAAAATATTTTCCTACCTGCAGGATAATTTCACTTGCACGGATCGGCACCAGTTGTACACAGAAAAGAATCTCAAGGCTGTATTTGATAAAAAGAATGGTGGTGTTGCTGAGATCAATTTATTATTAACTGCAATGTTGCGGTATGCCGGCATCAATGCGGACCCGGTCATCCTGAGCCGGAGACCTTATGGTTTCGTATATGATAGGTACCCTGTCATCGGTCGATTCAATTATGTGATAAGCCGGGCAATGATCAATGGGGGAGATGTGCTGTTGGATGCGAGTCGTCCTCAATCAGGCTTTGGTAAGCTTGGATTTGATTGTTATAATGGAACAGCAAAAGTGGTAAATGAGCAGGCTACAAGTCTTTCTCTTACCGCTGCTCAACTCACGGAAAAAGAGAATGTCACGGTGCGATTGTCAACAACCGCAAACGGGGAATGGAAAGGAAACGTGAGCAAGTTGTATGGATATTATGAGTCGGAGGCAATGAGAGGTAGTATGAAAACCGGTGACCAGGAAGAGTTAAAAAAGACGATCAGCAAGCAATATGATAATGATGTAAAAATTGAAAATTTTAAAATGGATTCGGCTACAGTTTTGGAAGCGCCACTAAGAGTGAGTTATGATATTGCATACAATAATGAAATGGCAGACATCATCTATATGGGGCCGATCATTACTGGCCGGCTCAAAAACAACCCGTTCAAATCAGCTGACAGGTTATACCCGGTTGAGATGCCTTATAAAATAGATGAAAGTTATTCATTTATCTTAACGATCCCCGAAGGATATATTGCTGATGAGCTGCCGAAGCCGGTTACATTTAAAATGAACGAGGCGGGCGATGCAATATTTGAATATGCGGTTTCGAGATCTTCAGATAATACCATTAAGGTGCAATACAAGCTTGAAACCAAAAAGACGTTTTTCCAAACCACAGAGTATGACACGTTGAGAGAATTTTACAACCTGGTGGTGGCAAAGCAGGCTGAACAGATCGTTTTAAAGAAACGTAAATAGGGTTTACTTTTCTAATCTTCCAAATGCAAACGGTGAAATAAGCGATGAATGGCCGGCGCCAGTATGATGCCCACATTCGTAATAAAAATTACACCGCTGAACAATGCATAAGCCGAAGAGAACCATTTACCGCTATTGGTTTTTATTTCTACCACGGGGCCCATACCGCTTAATATCATTGAAGCATTATGTAGTGAATCGAGCCAGGGTATGCCTGCAGTATAGTGATAACCTAATATCCCGATTGCAAGACAAAAGAGGATAATAATAAATGCGATCACTATGCAGCCGAATATGCGCCGGTAAAATGTAGCGAGTGAAGCAAGTGGCTGTTTGCGATGTTCAAACATAAGGAGTGTTTATAGACAGGTGGATGGTATTTGTTTATCAATGATCTTTTTTAGTTCCCTGTGCACATCGGCCCTTTCCTCACCTAAAAAATTCTTTACAAAAACAAGATAAGCATAACCTCGACAGTAATCTATCATTGGCCAGGTGCCAAATAAACCGGGACTGGCAAAAGCAGTGGCCACCTGTTTTTTCTGTGATAAGCCATCTTCACTGGGAGGAGGCACAAGGGGCGTGATCTTCTTACCCGGGAAACTAATATCTCCCAATACAACATCTACCACCCAACTGCCAAATGCATAACCATAGCCTTCTGCAGATTTTGGAGCATATTTTACTTTGTCGGAAGTAGCATATATTTTCATCATTAGATCAACAGATGATTCACTGATCACCTGCACGCCGTTGTATTTTCCTTTGTTCAGCAACATCACCAAAAACTTCATATAGTCTTCTGCCGTTGATATTGCCCCACCCGAAGGATTCACCGCTGAAGCATCAATTGTACTAAAACTGGTTTTCCGCATGCCCAGCGGGTTGAATAATTTTTGCTTGATCAGGATATCAAATTTTTTTTTCGTGGCCACTTCGGCAATACGACCGGCAATATTCAAACCGATATTGCCATACCAGAAATCAGTAGCAGGGTTGGCCCTTATTTCTCTTGAGGCAAAACTGTTCACTTCATCTTCCAGTGAATCAAATTTTTTACGTTGAAAAAGTTTTTTCAACAAACCTCCTTCATCTTCAATGCCCGTCATATGGCTCAGGCAATCACGAAGTGTTATATAACTCTTGCCATAGCGGGCAAATTCGGGTATCCATCTTCCCACTTTATCGTCGAGTGAAACTTTTCCTTCATCAACCAACTGCATGATCAATGCCGCGGTGAGCCATTTACTGCAACTGGCGATCGGGGCCTGGGTTTTTGTATTGAAATCGCCCATTTCCTTTTTATACACAAGGGTGTCGGTCCATATCATCGCCACCACGTTTGTGCCCAGTAGTTTTTGCTTGGCCTGGAGTTCCTGGTCAAGCTCTGCCCATTTGTTCTGGGCAAAAAGGGGCTGAAAGAATAGCAGGAAAGCGGTTATGGAAGTGACTTTCATGCAGATAAGGCTAACTTTATGTGACATAGTTTCGGAATTTTTGCGTTGGAGTGAGTTTTGCAAAAGAGGTTTAAAATTAATTGGATCAATAATGGTTAAAAGACAAATTCAGTAAGATTATTGCTGGTATTTATAAGTATCCCACTAAGCGCACAAAGAGCACAAAGCGGTTGATTTAATTTTCGTAGTGATCTTGATGGCTTTGTGGGCAAAAAAAATCAAACTGGTAATTCCCTCTGGCTGATTTGTTTTTTATCGCAAAGTATATATTATGAATTTAGGAAACTTTACCATAAAAGCGGCCGAAGCCTTTCAACAGGCGCAACAGATCGCTTTTAATGCACAAAACCCGAACATTGAGACGGAGCATATCCTTAAGGCGTTGCTCGAACAGCAGGATTCACCGGTTGATTATCTGCTGAAGAAAAATAATGTTACGCTTAACCTGGTTGACAATAAGCTGGATGAGCTGATCAATAAATTGCCCAAAACTTCCGGTGATGCGGCACAACAGATCAGTCGCGAAGCCAATAATGTTGTATTACGAAGCGGCGCCACGCTCAAACAATTTAATGATGAGTTTATAACACCTGAGCATTTGCTGCTGGCCCTCGTGCAGGGAAATGATCCCGCAGCCAAATTATTGAAGAATGCAGGGCTTACTGAAAATGGGTTGATCGCTGCAATCAAAGAATTGAGAAAAGGCGATACCGTTACTTCACAAACACAATCACAGGAATTCAATGCATTGAATAAATATGCCAAGAACTTAAATGAATTGGCAAGACAGGGCAAACTCGATCCTGTTATCGGTCGTGATGAAGAGATAAGAAGAACACTGCATATTCTTTCAAGAAGAACAAAGAATAACCCGATATTGGTGGGTGAGCCCGGTGTTGGTAAAACCGCCATTGCCGAGGGTATTGCTCATCGAATTGTAAACGGTGATGTGCCGGACAATTTGAAATCAAAGATCATTTATGCATTGGATATGGGATTGCTTATCGCCGGTGCGAAATATAAAGGAGAATTCGAGGAAAGATTAAAAGCGGTAGTAAAAGAAGTAAGTGGCAGTGATGGCGAGATCATTTTATTTATTGATGAGATACATACGCTGGTTGGTGCAGGTGGCGGTGAAGGTGCCATGGATGCGGCCAATATTCTGAAACCTGCACTGGCCAAAGGCGATCTCAGGGCAGTGGGCGCAACAACTTTAAATGAATATCAAAAATTCTTTGAAAAGGATAAAGCACTCGAAAGACGTTTTCAGAAAGTCTTTATTGATGAACCGACCGTGGAAGATGCAATTTCCATTTTGCGTGGATTAAAGGATCGTTATGAAACGCACCACCATGTGCGTATCAAAGATGAAGCGATCATTGCAGCGGTTGAATTATCAAGTCGTTATATCACCGATCGTTTTTTGCCGGATAAAGCGATCGATCTCATTGATGAAAGCGCCGCTAAGCTGCGACTGGAAATGAATTCAATGCCCGAAGAACTGGATACATTGGAAAGACAGATACGGCAATTGGAAATTGAAAGAGAAGCGATCAAACGGGAGAATGACGAGATAAAGTTAAAAGAACTTAACACCGAGATCGCCAATCTTGCTGTGGAAAGAGATACGCTGAAAGCAAAATGGAAAGAAGAAAAGGACTTGGTGGATAAGGTACAGGATGCAAAGGCGAAAGTAGAACAGTTAAAGCAGGAAGCGGAAAGAGCCGAACGTGAAGGTGATTATGGAAAAGTGGCAGAGATACGCTATGGTAAAATAAAAGAACAGGAAACACTAATAAATCAATTATCTAATCAATTAGCCAACTCCACTGAAAAACGATTACTCAAAGAAGAAGTGGATGCAGAAGATACTGCGGAAAGTGTGGCTAAGGCAACAGGTATTCCTGTAACCAGGATGTTGCAAAGTGATCGTGAAAAATTATTACATCTCGAGGAGCATTTGCATGAAAGAGTGGTGGGCCAGGATGAAGCGATCACAGCAGTGGCCGATGCGATAAGAAGAAGTCGCGCCGGTTTGCAGGACCCTAAAAAACCGATCGGGTCATTTATTTTTCTCGGCACAACGGGTGTAGGTAAAACAGAATTGGCAAAAGCATTAGCCGAATATTTGTTTGATGATGAAAGCATGATGACCCGTATCGACATGAGCGAATACCAGGAAAAACATACGGTATCGCGATTAGTAGGGGCACCTCCGGGATATGTGGGATATGATGAAGGCGGGCAACTCACCGAAGCAGTAAGACGCAAACCATATAGCGTGGTATTGCTTGATGAGATCGAAAAAGCACACCCGGATGTTTGGAATGTATTGTTGCAGGTGTTGGATGATGGAAGGCTTACAGATAATAAAGGACGGGTGGTGAATTTTAAGAACACGATCATCATCATGACCAGCAATATCGGTAGTCATTTGATCATGGAGGCATTTGAGGGTGTGAAAGAAAAGGAAATTGAGAAAGCCGCTGAAAGAGCAAAGTTTGAAGTGATGAACCTGCTTCGACAAACGATAAGACCTGAGTTTCTGAACAGGGTGGATGAGATCATCATGTTCCAGCCGTTGCTGAAGAAAGAGATAAAAGGAATTGTAGGCATTCAATTGAATCAGTTGGTCGAATTGGTCAGGAAAAGCGGGATCGAGTTGAAGTTTAGTGATTATGCGCTGGAATTTTTAGCCGAGCAGGGATTTGACCCGCAATTTGGTGCAAGACCATTGAAGCGATTAATACAAAAAGAAATTGTGAACCAGTTGTCAAAAAGGATACTGGCGGGAGATATTGATAGATCACACCCGGTATTGGTGGATGTGTTTGATAACGTTGTGGTGTTTAGAAATGAAACAACGCCCATGCAACCTTCTCCAAAAGGAAAGGAGAAGAAAACAGCTTCTTAAAGAACGTGGTTTTTGATTTGAGAGCCCTGGCGAGAGCCGGGGCTTTTGTTTTGTGATTGATCTGGGATCGGCCCGTTTCAACCTGCAAAGATTTTCCCTAATTTTATTGCATGTCAACTCCCAAAAAATACCGGATGGATAAAACGGCTTTTAAAATTCAGACGTTTGAAGAGGCTGATGATGCCATGCGGGATTACAGCAACCATAGTTTCCGGGAAAGACTACGCATTTACTGGTACCTTACCAGCATTGCCTATAAATTTGACCTGGATAATCCACCACGCATGGATAAAACTGTTTTCAGCATGCGAAAACACGAAAACTGATGCCAGATATTATCAAGACGATTTCCGGGATTTTATAAAAGCACTCAAACACCAAGTATTTATTTCAAATAAATGGCACTGATCCTAAATTTTTTATACCGAGACACATGCTCTGCTACTCTTAGCAATATGGTAGTTTTGTTTATAACTTTCGCATGAATAATTTCCGCAAATTCTTTCTTTGTAAAATCTGAAGTTAAAATCCTTGTTGTTGAATTGCCGCCGGCATCTATTTCTGCTACTGCTATTCCATAATTATCACTCCGAGTTGTGAGCTCCTCAACTTTTCCTTTGTTTGTTATGTTGGATACTAAATCATTATAGAATAAAAGCAATTTGTCTTTGTATGGCACTGCGAAGGCTCCAATCATATTTTCACCTCCCATATTCAAATTAACCTGGTTTTTTGGAACCACCGTTGCCCGCATGACAGCATTTGAGAAATTTAGGTTTATACATGAGGTATATCGAATAACAGCTGTACCAGTTTCAGCTAGTCGCAGCTTGCCAAAATAAGGAGACTGGCATTCAATCACCAGGTCAATGCTTTTATTTTCTCTCCAACCGGCATAGATAGGATTAAGCCGGGAGTAAAGAGGTCGGTCCTCATGGTTTTTTTCACTATAATATTGTTCGTAAATAGATTTCAGGTCGATGCTACTGGGCAATGCTTGTTTTGCAACCGTCTTAGCTTTTTCATCAACAGGAGAATAGGATAAATGAAAGCCACCTGTAATTTCTTCCATCTGCCATTGGTCACTATACGTTCCAATAATTTCAATTTTTGACATATCTGTGGAGTCAGGAAGGAATTTGCAGGCCCTTACATAGCCCAGCTCTTTGTCGAATTTGATATCATTTGCTTTCCCATTTTTTATATCGATTGATCGAACATAGGTGCTATAATTGCTCCGATAGGCGCGGAAAAATGGCTTATCCGCAAGTGTAAACAAGCTTAGAATTTTGTTGTTGCTGGTTAAACAAAAATCTTTTAAGCTAACACTGGCGAAAGTAAGGGGATAACTTTCTGTTTTATCATAAAGGAGTTTTGCATCGCTATCCATTACGGCAAAGTAGATCTGCTTGTTATCAGGCACCCCATCAGGTGACCAAACTTTATAGGGTTCATAAATGAGCAAGTATTTTTTCTTATCCTGTGATAGTTTAATATCGATAGTTGATTCCCACTCAACATCAGAGCTTGGCCCCCTTAGTAAGCTGAGATCGTCCTTTTCCAACTTAAAATTTTTGATTTCTTTTACTTCTGTTACCCTGAGTGTTTCATAATCCAAAACAATCGCTTTGATATGTAATGTTCTTAACCGTGATGTATAAAGCGTGTAGAAGATAACTGGCTTATTATCTATTTGAAAAATTCCAAGGATGCTCATCCAGGCTTCTGTATCAAAGTTTAGCTTGAGGTTCTTTTCTGTTTTTAAATCCTGGGTAATTGTACACAGTTTAATATCAAAACGTGAATTTATCCCAACCTGGTCAACCGCTATTGAAAGGAGCCCGTCTTTATACGGAATGGTTGATTTGATGTCAAAAAGTTTCCGATCTTGAATCTCGCTTGTTGATTTGTATTCTATTTTTTGCGAGTAAAGCGATAGGTAAATGAATTGTACAATGATAATTAATATTGTGCGCATAAAAGTGTTTGACTGGCGAATATAGGGCGGAATTGGAGCAACTTAAATTTTATACAGTACGATCCTTTGATCTGTGGTTCGCGGTGGATAAGTCCATTGATCAAGTTAAACTGCTCGGCTGTATGGCAACACGCTACCCGGTATTATTGATGCCTGGAGACACACATCACGGCATCTTTTACTTCGCCTTCGCCGCCGCCTCAATCATTCCTTTCAACACTTTCAGATCAACATCTGCCAGCTTATTGATATAAAGACAGCCCATACCGGTTTTGTTCTTGCCTAATTTTTTAAGCGTGGCTGCATCCCATTTGCTATTCATACCTACGTATAAAGAGAGATTGGCCTTGCGGGGAGAGAAACCGATACGGAACCAATTCACTTCCCTGCCGCTGGTAGGACTTTTGTACATAACATTTCCAAAACCGATGATCGAACCACCCCACATAGCGGGTTCTTCTTTGGAAGCTTTTTTCATCATTTCCAAAATGACAAAACTGTCTTTTCTTTTTTGTTCCTCTTTAATCGCATTGAGAAAATCTTCAACGCTGGCTTTGGTGAGTTTGGTTTTTATTTCGGCCATAAAATGGATTGTATTGTCTAATGTATAAAATTTTTAACGGCGCATGGTAAGTAATGCGTTGAGGCACGCATCACGCCGTCGAAATACTCATTTTACATTCACCAGCAACACATGATCTGCACCAGGCTGGTATTCGGGGTAAATAAAAACACCTTCCGCCACTTTGTTCCATTTTATCTTTTTCCCCGATCCCATTATTTCAATTGAAGCAATGTTTTCAGTAAAACCTGGCAAGAGAATAAAATCATTTTGGGGTGCCTTCAATAGGTGCAGGAAGATCTGTTTATTGTTACGGGTAACAACGCCCCAGGATTGTGGCGATAATATTTTGCCACGTGTATTGTAAATGGAAGCACCATATTGCTGCAACCATTTACCTGCAGCAGCTAACGTGTCAACAAATTCTTTTTGTATTTCGCCGTTTGGCATCGGTCCCACATTCAGCAAAAGGTTTGCATTTCGTCCCGCAGCGCCCACTAAAAGTTGTACCACCTGTTTTACCGTTTTATAATTACGATCGGTCACATTATAGCCCCATGAATCATTTATTGTTTCGCAGGTTTCCAATGGCATTGCATCAGACGGTGCCTGGAAACTGAGCCCCGTTTTATTTTCACCAGGCAGATCTTTTTCAAACATCTGGAAATCCTCACCATTGATAGGATCAAGATGATGATTATTGCCGATCATGCAGCTGGGTTGTAATTTATGAACCAGGCCATAGAGCTCATCATATTTCCAATCGATGCGTGAGGTCCTGTCATCATGACCTTCAGGATTGGTTTGGTCCCAATGTCCATCGAGCCAGATACTCATGATCGGCCCATAATTAGTGAGCAATTCTGTCAACTGGTTTTTCATGAATTGGAGGTAGCTGGCATAATTGCTTTTTTCCGTGCGACCGCTATATTGACCGGTGCGTCCTGTTTCATAAGGATAATCGCTGCGGTACCAATCAAGTGTTGAATAATATAGCCCCAGTTTCAAACCATGTTTTTTGCAGGCCTCGGCGAGTTGCTTCAATACATCTTTACCATAGGGCGTATTGGTTATTTTCCAATCGCTGAATTTCGTGTCCCAGTTGGAGAAACCATCATGGTGTCTTGTAATAAAGACAATATATTTCATGCCCGCATTCTTTGCCGTGGTCACCCATTTCTCGGCATCAAAATCAACAGGGTTGAATACACGGAGATACCGTTTATAGTCTTCGATCCTGATGCGGCGGTTATTCATTACCCATTCACCATTGCCCAACACGCTGCTGAGACCCCAATGAATGAACAGGCCATATTTGTCATCCTGGAAAGTTTTACGGCTTGCAAGATTTTCCGTGGCAGGCGTATAAGTTGATTGAGCAATTACAAGATTGCTCAATCCTAATGCGAGGCAAACGATGAGTTTTCTCATGAACGGCTTTTGCAACGGAAGTTACAAATTAGCAGTTCATTTGACTCAATTTTCAACTCTCACAGCAAATTGACCATTAGCGATAGAAATTTTGGTGCCTGTTTGAACATTGCCATCTTCATAAAAATCGCCACTGAATGTGCCGCGCATAACTTTGTCGTCCATATGGGTGATAGTCACCTTAAAATGGTTGGCGATGGTTACATTATGGGTAACAGCTTCTTCTGCCACCGACTGTCCTGCTTCATAAGAAAAGCCGCCGTTTTCATAAGTAGCAAGCACGGTGAAAGTGGTAGAACCATCTGTATATTCCCCGGGGGTAAAATTTCCAAATGCGGGGTAGTTATTCATATAAATACCCAAATAATCATCATCTGCAAGAGCGGAAGCAGCACCAATGATATAAAGCTCTTTGACGACGCCGGATTCTTGTAAGCTACCAATGGGATAGCCAGTAAATTTTTTGGGTGTGCCGTTAACAGTAAAAGAGACATAATATTCGTCGTCTTTGTCTTTTTTGCAGCCGGAAAAAATGATAAGAACAGGAATAAAGAGAAGGATGATCTTTTTCATACTAAAGGTTTTGGTTTGTAGATAGTAGGGTTACAAATACAATGATAAGAAAAATCAGCCTTTTGGTATGTAGTTGATTTTCTACTTTTCTTGCTATTTTTTTAATAATAAAGGTTTTGGTTAACAGGAATGTTTCTGCTGAAATGATAGGAAAAGCGGGCACACTACAGCTTTAAGTCTTGCTGAAATGATTATTGAGATCTTAGTGGTTTACCCGGAAGTTGTTTTTCGTCTGAACTCTTGCAGATAGTAGTCAACCCTGGCAGAAAAACTGGCGTGCAATTGCGTGTAAAGCGGGTAATCTTTATTTTTTTCAAGTAATTCAGCTGTAAGTTGTTCAAGCCTGTTCTTAAGAGAAAAGATAGCTTTAGCCTCCTGCATTTTATAAATGTTTTCATTAACAGAACGGTCGGTATTGTTCATGAATTCCTGGAACTGGTGAAAAACATCTGAATAAATCTGGGATGCCGTATCATCAAACCGGATAATAATTGTTTGCAGGTGAGTGTCCATAGATAAACATTATACCGGTTCGGATAGTAAAGCTACGTCAATGTCCAGGTATTACTGTTAATTTCTTCGAGCCAGGCTGGGTCGTGAGAATATATCCGTGTATTATAAGGTAAAGGCCTACCTTACATGCCAAAGATTCTTTAATAAAAAAGTAAAGCATGGCAGATTCATGGAATAAAAAGGAAAGAGAAAAAAAGAAGCAACGGGAAAAACAGGATAAGGCGGAGAAGATGAAAGATAGAAAGGAGAATGCCGGGGAAAAAAAAGGATTGGATGCCATGCTCGCTTATGTGGATGAGAATGGTAATATTATCGATCAGCCTCCTGATCCCAGGAAAAGAACAGAGGTTAATGTAAAAGATATTGTAATCGGCGTTCCACCCGTTGTTCAGCCAAGCGAAGAAGAACTGACCCGCAAGGGAAAGATCACCTTCTTTAATCATGAAAAAGGATTTGGATTTATCAAGGACCAGCAATCGCAGGAAAGCATTTTTGTTCATGCTAACAATCTTTCCGGCAATTTTAATGAGAATGATAAAGTGAGTTTTCAAACAGAAAAGGGGCCGCGGGGATTATATGCTTTTAATGTAAAGCTATTGACATGATTTTTAACAGCGGTAACAAAGAGCATTTACATTCATACCAGCTCCTACTGAGGCAAAAAGTATGATATCGCCGCTGTGAAGATGATGATCTTCTACCTTGTTTTTTAATACCAGGTCGTAAAGCGTGGGCACTGTGGCCACTGAACTATTACCCAACCAGTGAATGCTCATGGGCATTATATTCTCAGGTAAGCTTTCTTTGCCATAAAGCCGGTAAAGCCGTGTAACAATGTTTTCGTCCATTTTTTCGTTGGCCTGGTGAAGGAAGATCTTTTTTAACTGCCCGATTTCAATGCCGCTTTTATC
>DASVNY010000306.1:0-4741 GCA_036383615.1 Chitinophagaceae bacterium | reverse complement strand
AGAGATGAAAAAGGGATGTGGGCATCAACGGGTAAATTTTTATCCCGCCCGGTTGTGGTGATAGCAGGTCTTGTGCTTGTTTTAGTGATGAATGTTTTCATCTTATTACAACAAGGTGCAACCGATCCGGCTATGGCTGCTTCTTCAAACGACTCTAATGTTACTGACAACGAATATATCCTTGCCAGCAGCAGCAGTTTTGAATACGAAAATCTTGACCCGCAATGAGCAACACAAGCCGCAATAAGAACCTGATCTTTTTAGTTGCCGTATTGTTGCTGACCAATATTGCAGTACTGGCCTATTTTTTATGGTTCAACAAACCTGAAATAAAAAAAACGCATCCTGACAGAACGGGCATGTTCATCGAAATGCTTCAAAAAGAAGTTGGCTTTACCGATGCACAGGTTGAAGAATACAAAAAGCTAAAGGATCAGCGAAAAGAAACAGGCAAACCTCTCTTTGATGAAATGAGAAAAGCCAAAGAAAACCTGTTCAAGTTGATGTCCGATCCCACAGCAAGCGACTCAACGATTGAGGCCGCAGCGAACCAGATAGCGGTGCAACAAAAAGCACTCGATATTCAAACGCTTAATCATTTTAAAAAGATAAGAGCCCTTTGCAGCAGCGCCGATCAGCAGGTGAAATATGATTCTGCTGTTTTGCAGATGTTCAGAAAAATGGGAAGACCTCCCAAGCGAATGGAACAGGGTAAAGAAAGTAAATAGATCTATCAACAATTTCTAATAATAACAACAACATGAAAAAACAATTCCTTTTGATAGTAGCTCTGTTAGTAGCAGGTACTACGCTGACTTTTGCTCAACCGGGCAACGGTGGTGGCTTTCAGCGCCGCACTGTAGAAGAAAGAGTAAAAACAGCACATGAAAAGATCGATAGCGCATTTAAACCTGCGGCTGAGATCATGACAAAGATCGACACATTGTTCACGTATTATTATAAAGGACAGGATGCGATAAGAGAGAAGTTAATGAGTGGTGGCGGTCGTCCTGATTTCCAGGCTATGCAGGATGAAATGAAACCGATCAACGAAGCAAAAGACACGCAGTTGAAAGGTTACCTGGGAGAAGAGAATTTTAAAGTCTATAAAGAAAAGGTTGAGCCATTGTTCATGCGTCGTATGGGTGGCGGACAAGGTGGTGGTGGCCCTCGTGGCAACAACCGATAAAATAGTTTTAGGGTTAATGGTAGTTAATGCTAACCCCGCTAGAACCGGCGGGGTTTTTTTATTGCCCCATCCACTCCTTAAAAGCGGCTACATTTTCCTGACTGATGATGATCTCTTCAGCAATAGTGGGATCCACTTCTAATTGCAGTTTACTTTTAGGATAGGTTTTTATCTTTTTGATAGCAGTAAGATTCATCAGGTATTTTCGGTTCACTCTATAGAATTGGGAAGGGTCCAACTGTTTTTCTATTTCAGCCAGGGATTGGTCAAGAATAAATTTCTGTCCCTTACTATCTACCATGCACACTAATTTATGCGTTGCATAGAAATAAGCTATATCATCACATTTCACGCTGATATAGTCCGTTCCTCTTTTTACTAAAAATCTTTTTTTATAGCCATTGCCGGCAGGTTGTTGTTGCCATTGCTGCAATTGCTGAAAGCTATTGGAGAAATGTTGCTTTAATTTATCGTATTTGTTAAGTGCAGTCTCCAGCTTCTCCTGCTTCACTGGCTTTAATAAATAGTCAATGCTGCTATGTTCAAATGCTTCCTGCCAGTATTCATCAAAAGCAGTGCAAAAGATCACGGGACTGGTGATATTAACCCTATCAAAGATCTTGAACGATAATCCATCACCTAATTCAATATCCATGAATAGCAGGTCGGGCATATTGTTTTGCTCCAACCATTCCACAGATGCTTTAATACTGTTTAAAACAGCCTGCACTTCTATAGAAGGATTTGCCTTTTGAATCGCTTTTAATAGTTTCTCCGCTGCCGGTCTTTCATCTTCAATAATGATCGCTTTCATGCTGTCAGTTTAAAGTGTTCCAACGATTTAATGCCTCCTTCCTCGGCTAAAAGCTCAAACTTACTTCATCTGTTCATCCGTTCATCTGTTCATCTGTTCTTCTGTTCTATCGTATTTTTAAAACAGGCAACTGAACACGAAACTCATTATCCTTCTCCTCAATAATTATTTCCTTGCCTGTTGTGAGCTTATATCGTTCATTAAGGTTTTGCAGCCCGATCTTTGACGAAGGTTTTCGAAGGCTCTTATGCTGCACTTTATTTTTAATGATCAATTCTTTATTTCCTAACTCAACAGACAATGCCAATGGCAGGGCCTCCGAAAATTCATTATGTTTTATCGCATTCTCGGCCAGTACCTGTAATGAAATAGGCGGCATGAGATACTGGTCCAATACCGCCTCATCAACTTCCAGCTTTAATTCAACCGCTTTTTCAAACCGTATTTGCAATAATAAAAAGTAGCTTTTCAAGAATGCTATTTCTTCTCTCAGCAACACAAGACTTCTTGCTTTGTTCTGTAAGATATAACGGTAAACATCCGCCAGGTTATCATTGAATTGTTTTGCCCTGGCCGGTTTATCCTCGATAAGATGACTGAGTGTGTTGAGTGAATTAAAAATAAAATGAGGGTCGATCTGGTTTTTCAATGCTTCCAGTTCCGCTTCTGCTCTTGCTCTTTCCAATTGCTCATTGCGGATCATTTCCGTTTCTGTTTCCTTCACCAAAAAAACGGTCTCATAAACATGTGTAACAAAAATAACCGCGATAAGAATGATCAGTGTTGATTGAGAAACCACATCCCAGTTCACCACACCATTGCTAAAAATATTGTACCAGCCCACGAGTAAAAGCACACTGATCGGCACCGTATAAAAAACGATACTGAGAATTAGCACGGCGATCTTTTGAATAGGTTTATTGATCCAATCAAAATAACTGCGCAATGAAAAGAACAAATAACGATTTCCCTGCCACACTAAAAAAGCGATGAAGATGGTATAGAGAAAACTCAGCTTCACCTGCCAGTTAGAAAAATTATGACCGTTGATCATTCCTGTTATTAAAGGAATAGCAATACCAAAGAAGGGTATGAGCACCAGGCGAAACCCGATATCATTCACCTGGTAACCATTCTTCTTACTGGTCGTTGCTTTTGCTATGTTCATCCTTTCATTTTCCACCTTAGTTCTCTTTTCAATTGCAGGGTAAAAATTAGACAATAGTTTAGATATACAACCCCATTTTGATTCATCATCTAAAAACCACTTATTATGGAACTAAGTACGATCAACTGGCTGGCAGTATTGGTTGCCGCCATTTCTTCCTTTGTTGTTGGCGGCATCTGGTACTCTCCCGGTTTGTTTGGCAAAGCCTGGATGAAGGACAACAACCTCACTGAAAACGATGTGAAAAAAGGAAACTCGGGAAAAATATTTGGCTGGACATTTATTTTCTCTTTGCTGATGGCCGCCAACCTCGGGATGTTTTTGGTTGATCCCCCGGCAACCTGTCCGGAAGGTTGTGGAATAAAAACTGACCTCACCTGGGGCGCCACTGCCGGCTTCCTGGCAGGCATCTGGACCTTTTGCGCTATTGCCATTCATAGTTTATTTGAACAAAAAAGCTGGCGGCTTATCCTTATCAATGGATTTTATAGTGTTGTAGCCCTTACATTGATGGGTGCTATCATTGGTGTGTGGCGATAATCAATGATAAACAGGTCAGCATATCTTTCATTACGCTTGTCTTGCAACAAACAACTGCAATGAAGAAAACCTTTCAATTGCTGATAGTGCTATTATCATGTTTATCAGCCTTCGCACAAAAACCTTGTAGTGCCGATCCTGTTTACCGGCAGTTTGACTTCTGGATCGGGGAATGGGATGTGTATGCTAAAAACGGCAATAAAGCCGGTGATAGCAAGATCTCACTCATTCTCGACAGCTGCATCATTCTTGAAGAATGGACAAGCGCCAATGTTAATAGAGGTGTTCGCTATGCCGGCAAGAGTTTTAATACTTATAATGCCGCTACCAAACAATGGCAGCAAACATGGGTTGACAATGTGGGAGGAACAACGGAATACCTGAAAGGCAAATTTGCTGATAAGAAGATCGTGTTTCAAACAGGCTCCTTTCCTTTTAGCAAGGATACAATGGCTGTGAGAAGATTGACTTTCACTGATCTTGGTGGCGATAAGGTGCGGCAGTTTGGAGAGATAAGTAAAGACAATGAAAAAACATGGGTCATAGAGTTTGACCTTGAATATCGAAGAAGAAAATAAAAAACCGCGTGGCCTGAGGAGTCATACAGTTAGTAGCTTTGTCCTGCACCAAATTATTGTTATGAAGAAAGCAATCATACTCCTCGTGATGCTGGCAACTTGTTTTGAACTTTCAGCACAAAAACCCTGTAACGCTGATCCACTTTATCGTCAATTTGATTTTTGGGTTGGTGAATGGGATGTGTTTAATAAAGATGGTATTAAAACCGGGGAGAGCAAGATCAGTCTTATACTGGATAGTTGCATTGTTTTTGAAGAGTTTGTGAGTGCAGATATTACTCGTGGTGTCCGGTATGCCGGAAAGAGCTTCAATGCCTATAATCCTGCAACTAAACAGTGGCAACAAACCTGGGTTGATAATATTGGAGAACCGGCAGAATACATGAAGGGCAAGTACGAGGACAAAAAAATCATTATGCAGACCAATTCATTATCACTTGGCAAAGATACAT
>DASVNY010000305.1:0-11893 GCA_036383615.1 Chitinophagaceae bacterium | reverse complement strand
GATCATTACCATTAAAGGCTTTGGCTATCGGTTTGTATCAGAATAAAAGAGACTGTCTCAAAGCGAGCATTTCTCGCAACGCCGCGAAGCCGCAAAGGAAACACATACTGAGAGTCAATCATTGCGTCGTTGCGAGAAATTTTTTTTATCCATCTTTTGAAGACAGCCTCTTCTAAGCAAGACAAATATTTAATAACGGAACACATTGATCACGTTCGTGCCTGCAGGTTCTGCAGGTGAACTGGCCGTAGCTGAAACAATAGCATTGGCACTCGGTCCATACAAGTGAATGTTTAAAAGATTGTTTGATCCTGCCAGCACAGCAGCGGGAGGACACCAGGCAGCATAACCGTGGATATCTGTTCCATTATTGTCGGAGATATCACAGCCATGGAATTTTACCGTCATGGTATTATTGGATGCCCTGTTGAATCCGCTGATATTATTAACCGAGTTGTAAGCACAGGCCAGGTAGGCGGCACCCGGAAGGGCGCCATTAACAGGAGTAAGTTGCGGCATGCCCGGAGGGTTATTTCCTTTGATGCTTGTACCATATAGATCAATTGTCGTTACATTATTGTTTGCGGTGGTAACAGCAGATTGGTTTACACCGGCACTTGGGTCCATGCCCACGCCATTGCCTTCCAAACGATCGGAATAGGAACTTACTTTGATCGTGCAATTTTCAATAGAAGAAACGCCGGTCGTACTGAATAAAAACAAACCCATTTTATTTCCATGTATATAATTGTTTCTCATCGTTACATCGATCAGTGATCCTGATGCCCCATTCGCGTTTTGCAAAGCAAGCGCACCTCCATTGAAATTTACGCCACCCGTGATCTCACAATCTGTTAACTCGGAATAGATCTTCCGGTTGGCATGTTCAGCCAGGCGGTTACGGATATTTATTCCAAGATTGCTTCCATTCATGTCAACAAATACATGCGAAAAATTTACAGTGGTTTCTGTTGATACCAGGTCGGTGTTTACGACAGAGAAAGGATTGGCGCTGACAACACCACCTTTCAATGAGAGCCACTCCAGCGAGTTTGTTCCTTTTCCCATCCTGATACCACCTGTTCTTCCTTCAGGAATAACAAAAGAAGCAACAGATAAGGCACTCATATCAATCAGCACAGCATCTATGGCACCTGGTTGACCCTGCAGGCTCATGTCGGTTTGCAATTCGAGTCTTCCTCCTTTGGGGTAACTGGTATTTAATACATAGGTGCCGGGGGCAAGGATCAGCCTTGCGCCTTCGTTGTCTGTATTATTTACCGCAGCATACAGTTCATCAAGGGTTGAAACATAGATCTTCTGATTTTCTTTTTTCCCGCTGTTGTTTTTTCGTGTTGAAGATTGTTCAGCTGGTTCAAAAGGCTGGTCAGTTTTCTTTTGACAGGATGCGATGAGTAGTGCCACACCACATAATAGTGGCAGGTAAGAAAATTTCTTTTTCATTTTAAAAAGTTTAATGTTGTTAAAGAATGCAGTTTATTTTCTACTAAGCAGGCTTATTGGTTTTTGATTAGTCTTCTTGTGTACGCTTTATCATTAATGATGATCTTTATTATATAGATACCGGGTGAGAGCTCAAGTTTGCTTGTTCGTAACAAAGATGCTATGATGAAGTGCCCGGAGTCAATACCCAATCTTTGTTAATTATAATAAGGATGAGAGGGGGGATACCATGTTTTGGGTATTGAGAACTGAGAGGAAATTCAAATACCTTTAGGAATATGAAACGGCTGCTTTACTTTATCGTGGTTGTTTTTTCCTGCCAGCTCGCTGCACAATCTTTTCCTGTAAAAAATGTGAACGATGAATATGTAATTAAGAACCTGAAAGGTTCAGAAGAGTACAAGAATAATATTAAAGAAGTTATCAGGGATAAGAATGGGTTGTACTGGTTCCAGAATTTTGCAAACATCTCTTCATTTGATGGCGTTAACTGGAAGGTTTACAAATTCAGCGATGCAAGCGGCAGGGAAGTGCCTGTAAGAATAAATGAAACAGAAGTAACCGATGACAGCACTATCTGGCTGGCAACTGCTGAAGGCATGTATGGTTTTAACCGTCATTCGCAAAAATTCATTCCCATACAGGAAATGTTCCCGGGTCTTAAGGGCATGCCGCGCATAACCAATTGTATATATAAAGGCCTCAACGATTTTGTGTTTGTATGCTTCACGGTCCAGGGATTCTATGTGTTTAACTGGAACACTGCATCATTAAAATATGTGATCATTGATAGTGCAAACCAGGTTTTTGTGCCTGTTGAAAACAAAGAACTCGATGTAACGTCAGATAAGCGGGGCCATTATTGGGGACTTACAAAAGAAAATAAAGGTATCTGGCGCTATGATCCTGTGAGTGGAAAGATCAGTCGTTCATGGAAAGGAGAGATACTTTCTTCGGCTTCACAACGATTACAGGGAAAAAAGATCAGCGGTATCGCTTATTCAGAAAAGGATGATGCGCTCTGGTTGTCTTATGCACCTGAAGGGATACTAGAAAAAATGTATTTAGCAACCGGGAAGAGTATTTACTATTCATTTACTGATGAATTAACTGTAAGAACCGATACAAATTCAAAAAAAAGACATCCCATCATGAATGTAATGGTTGACAGGGATGGAAATGAGTGGATACTGGTAGCGTCAAAATATCTTGTAAAGCTAAATGAAGAGGTTACAAAGTTTGAATACTTAAAGCATGACCCGGATTTGTTACCACTCGGCAAAATGGATTGGTTGCTGGCAGAGACAAGAATAAAAGAAAATGAACAATCTAATGAGGACAACCTGCTATGGGTAATGGGTGATAAAGGGCTATCGGTCATTAAAAAAATGAACGCAGTTGTTAAACCTGTCCTATTCGATGAATCATCAACTCATGGCATTACAGCAAATGATTACATGAACTCTCTCAATGCATTCACAAATATTTTTTTTGTGAATGGGGTCGCTGATGATTATATAATGTTGCAACCAAATCCCGGCCGGCCCAAGTTGATAAGATTTGATAAGAACTTGCACATCACTGCTGCTCTTTTTAATGACAAATGGAAACAAAACCCTGCTTATTTTAACCCCTCTATAGAAACTGAAAATTTTTATATAGCGTTGCTTCGTCCAGGCACTGAGCCGCTCGATTTTAGAAATGTAGTGAGCCAGGATTTTAAAGTCAATCTCAGGTTGTTGAAAGCCGAAGAGATAAGCTTAAGCTTTACTGAACGTATAAGAAGATATGGCGCTGCTGATGCAAATAATATTTACTGGCTTTTTGCAAACGGTTATCTATACTCATTTGATGCGGACAAGGAACAGCTTGATTCAATATTTGTTTGCCAACCTTATGAGAAGCAACCTTATGTAAATCGCATCAAGGGTTATGATTTTCCTGTTGTTCTTCACAAACCCAGCGGCACTTTTTGGATAAGTTTTGCTACAGACAAGGAGTTGTATAAGATCGACCTCAAAAAAAGAAAGATTGATAAGGTATTCAGGGGTTGCCTGGATAAAAAAGATTGCCTGTTAAGCTCGGTATTTCAGTTATATAATTTTGATTCATCCCGGATCTACCTAAAGCTGAGCCTCGCCGGAGCATTATTGAATACAGCAACGGATTCATTTTATTTCTATTCCGATCTGTTTAAAAATAAATTACCCGCGGAAGATTATGTGGGATCATTTTCATATAAGCAATGGATCGGTAACGCAACCGCATCAGAGGTCAATCTTCAAAACACGGTTACGGGGAAACAGAAAAGACTATCGCTTAACGGGGATTTTAAATGGTCCCTGGCCCCTATGAGTGGCCGGCCTTTGCTAAACAGGAATGGTGAAATGATTCTTTTGTCTTCAGCGCAAAAGGCTTTTGTTATTTTCAATTTAGACTCTATTCTTTCTCCCGTTATACCCGGCTATGTCCGGTTTTCATTTATTAAACTGAACGAAAGGGATATAAAGCTTGATTCACTTTTAAGAAAAGGATCGCTGCGATTAAAATATAATGGCTATAGCAGCATTCATTTCAAATTTTCTGACTACTCGCTGATTGACCAGGATAAGATCAGGTATGAATACATGTTGTATAGCGGAGGTGATACGACCTGGAGCAAGATCGAAGGAAGTCCTGAATTGACATTGACTAAGATCACCCCGGGCAATTATAAATTACTGATACGGGCAGGAAATGGATTTGGCGATTATTCTCCCAATGTCACTGCTTTTAATATTGTGATCATTCCTCCTTTTACACAAACACCATGGTTCATAGTCCTGATCACACTGATCGTTGCAGCGGTTCTTTATTTAATATACAGGTACCGTTTACAGCATGTAAAAAGAATGCAGATCATGCGGAATAATATCGCCAGCGATCTGCATGATGATATCGGCTCAACGCTTAACAGTATTTCCATTTACAGCGAAGTGGCAAAGCAGCAGGCCGACAAAGAAATCCCTGCACTTGATCTTATTGGCAGCAATTCAAGAAAGATCATTGAGAGCATGAGTGATATTGTGTGGACGATCAACCCGGAGAATGACTCTTTTGAAAAAATCATCGTGAGGATGCGCTCCTTTGCTCACCAGGTATTGAAAGCAAAAAAGATCGAATACACATTTGAAGCGGACGAAAAGCTGAATTTAATTTCCCTGCCGATGCAGGTAAGGAAGAATTTTTATCTCGTATTCAAGGAAGCGATAACCAACCTCGTTAAGTATTCCGGGGCATCAAAAGTTTCTATCTCGCTGAATGAAGCAGATAAAATGATAATTCTGAAGGTGAGGGATAATGGCATTGGCATCCCGGAAAACCCCGAAACGCAGGGCAATGGCTTGATGAATATGAAACGAAGAGCGGAAGAGATCAAAGCAAAGCTGAATTTAATATCGGCAAATGGTGAAGGAACAGGAGTAGAACTGATACTAAATACAAAAGAAAAATTTACTTATTGATATGATCGCCGATCACTAAAAAATGACAATGATAAAGGTCGCCATATTTGAAGATAACAGGAGTTTGCGGGAAGGACTTGCCGCCATGATCGGCGGCACGGCAGAGTTCGAATGCGTTGGGGCATTTCCTAACTGTAATAATCTTTTAAAGAATATTACCCAAGCCAAACCAGACGTGGTACTAATGGATATTGAAATGCCGGGCATTAATGGCATTGAAGCGGTGGCTATTATTAAGGAAGAATTTCCGGAAATGAAGATCCTGATGGAAACAATATTCGATGATGATGAAAAGATCTTTAACTCGATATGTGCAGGAGCAGAAGGATATATTTTAAAACATACTCCCCCGGCAGAGATCATGGAGGCGATAAAGGAAATTCATGAAGGCGGTAGCCCAATGACGCCATCTATTGCTAACCGTGTATTAAAGATGGTAAAAACCAAACCCGAGATAGGACACAAAGAATCATTTGATCTTACTGACAGGGAAAAAGAAATACTTACATGCCTGGTAAAAGGGATGAGTTATAAAATGGTGGCCGACGCCTGTTTTATCAGTATCGAAACCGTGAACGTTCATGTAAAGAATATTTACAGGAAACTCCAGGTTCATTCTAAATCCGAGGCCGTAATTAAAGCAATAAAAGGAAGAATTGTATAATTAATTCGCATAAAATAATTCTGTTATGACACAAATGTTTTATAGCAGGAAGACAATCATTCTTTTTTGCCTCCTGGTCATTGCACATTTTGCAAATGCGCAAGAAGGAAAAATAAAAGGGAGGGTGACAAACGGTAATGAAGTGTTGCCTGCCGCGACAATTTCTTTGGGAAGCAAAACTGTTTTGTCGGATGCAAAAGGAGAGTTCATTATTTCAATCAAACCCGGCAGGTATGTTATCACGGTTTCTTATGCAGGCTATGATAAGATAGAAGGAACGGTAACAGTGGAAAACGGGACTGAGCAATCTATTGATCTTGTCATGCAATCATCCGGTCAAATGAAGGATGTGATCGTGTTAGGCTCAAGATCATTAAAAGAGAGGAGTAACCTAAATACGGCAGTGCCGATTGACCTGATACAATTATCAAAACAGCCGACAAGACAAGTTGAGCTCACAAAAATCATCATCAATAATATTCCTTCTTTTAATGCAACAGCGCATGGGTTTGGACAGGGTAAACATATGTTACCCGCTTCACTTAGAGGATTAGGGCCCGATCAGGCATTAGTGTTATTAAATGGCAGAAGACTTCATCCTATTGCTTCTCCCTGGACAATGGCGGTGAATGGTTTTGGAACAGTTGGCGTTGATCTGAATACCATTCCTTCGGCTGCTATCGAAACAGTGGAAGTACTTCGTGATGGAGCGGCAGCGCAATATGGGTCGGATGCGATCGCAGGTGTTATCAGTCTTCAATTAAAAAAAACAACAGGCATTACTTCAATTGATTTTCATGCCGGCCAATATTATGAAGGTGATGGGGAGGCTGTTGCGTTCAGTATTAATCATGGATTTAAGTTTATTAAAAAAGGGTACTTGAATTTTACGGGACAATTCAGGTTCAATAATTACACACAACGTACAGGGATATACGACAGTTCGGTGTATTACATAATTCCTCAAAATGCTACGCCGCGGCAAAAGGACAGTCTTAGAAACCTGGATAACCAGAAAGTTGCTGAAAGAGGATTTGATCGTGCAAACCTGAGACCGGTAGGTGATAACAAGGTTTGGAACACTTCATTTGTAATGAATGGTGGTTATCCCGTTAGTACGAATACGAATTTATTTTGGACCTCTGTTTGGAATTACCGTTTTGTCAGAGACAGGGGTTCATCTCTTTACAGGTTCCCTAAAGATTCAGCGATTCAGGTAAATATGAGGTTGTATCCCGATGGTTTTTTACCGATCCTCGAATCAACCATCCCTGATATAACGGTCATAGGAGGGATTGACGGGTTAACAAATTCGGGTTGGCGCTGGGATGCATCGGTCAGTGTTGGAAAAAACTCCAACCGGGTGGATGTAAAAAACAGTAATAATGCTTCGCAGTTTGCAGATGGATCAAATGCTCCCACGGAATTTTATACAGGCAAGCAAATTTTTTTGCAGGCGATCAATAATATCAATTTTAGTAAAGAGTTGTTTAGAAACAAGCATTCAATACGATCGCTGAATGTGGCTTTTGGCACTGAATTAAGGATCGATCATTATCGAATTAAAGAAGGGGAAGAGGCTTCCTGGAAAAACTATTCACCGGCATCGGGAAGATTAGCCGGGGCACAGGGGCAGTCTGGCTTTGCACCTGAAAATGTAATTAATAAAAGCAGGAGAGTGATTGCAGGGTATGGAGAGATCGAAATGGAAAAGAGTGAAAAGCTATTATTGAATGCGGCAGCCCGGTACGAGTATTATTCAGATTATGGAGACAATCTTGCAGGTAAGTTGGCCATCAGGTATAGATTTTCAAGACATATTTTATGGAGAGGGTCTGTGAGTAATGGCTTCAGGGCCCCTGCCCTGCAGCAACGTTACTATAGCCTTGTTACCACTATAGCCAGTAACAGTACAACGCTATTAAGAACGGGTACATTCAGCAATGATCATCCGATCGCAAGGGCTTTTGGTATTGCCCCGCTGGAAGCGGAGAAGACATTAAATTTCAGTACAGGCATTACTTCATCGTTTTCAAAAAATATATCCATAACGATTGATGCTTATTGGATACAGGTAAAGGATCGCATTATTTATAGTGGCAATATCCGGGATTCTTTTCCGGAGGTCAAGGCTATTTTAACCAACTCAGGTTTTACTGATGTACGGATCGCACGGTTTTTTTCCAATGCGATCAATACAAGAACAAGGGGTCTTGATATTATTATTAATGGTAACTGGCCAGTTAAAAATGCAGTGATTGAAACGAGTGTTGCAGCTAATTTTAATAAAACAAGCTTGTACGGCGCAGTTCAGTATGCAAAGAATTTACCTGATAATGAAAAATTCAGGAACCTGTTGGTGAACCGGGAGGAGCGATGCCGGGTGGAAAATGTTTATCCCAGGGATAAAATAATATTGAACATTAGCTATAGAAGAGACAAACTTAAAATTAATTCCAATTTTACCCGCTATGGCAGGGTGTTGCAAAGATCGAACAACCCGTTTATGAACCCAGATGAAGAATACTCTCCAAAAATTCTTACAGCGTTGAATGTTTCTTATAAGCTCAGGTCATGGTTGTCACTCACATTGGGTGCTGAGAATATGCTGGATATTTATCCCGATAAACACAAGCATAAGAATAATACAGCAAACGGTGTTACTCCTTACGGGATGAACTTCGCGGCTTTCGGGGTGAATGGAGGTTATTATTTTATAAACACATCTCTTAGGTTTTGACACATCTTTCCAGTTTTAAGGATTGCATTTAGTTTGGAAATTTTCAAAAGAAACAACCAGTTCACCATTCGCATTCATATTGCTGTGAAAAAGGGCCTTTAGCCTGAAACTACAGCCTTCCGTATTTTGCATGTTCAATTTGAATGTAAGTGTGCCTTCAAACTGGTTTGAATAAAAAATATTTGTTTGCACCAGGGAACCTGTTGTTACATAACTATAACCGGTTGAGAGCCCTGTTCCGGTAATACCAGATACTGTTATATGAATTATGTTTTTTGTAATAACAAAATGAGCGTTGCCTGTTAAATAAACTTCCTCGTCGCAGCATTCGTTGAAAAAGACTGCTTCTATTGGAATATCGCGGATATTTTCTATTGGAGCATTTTGGTTGACTGCGACAAATACCTCTTCGGTTTTCGCACTTATAATAGTATTATCTTTTTGACAGCCGGTAACAAGGCTTGAAATGAATAACAGGAAAATTGCTGATCGTTTCATACTGTTTGTTGTTTAAGATTGTAATAATGAAAATTACATTTCCTGCGAGCTGCTGCCAATGCCGAAATATGGGTGATTTGAGAACATATACTCCCCGAAACAGGGGGTGAGAGAAGCGTAGAGAAAAAATATCCCGGGCTGTTTGACCCGTTCAGGAAGTTATAGTCTGTATTTTTACCGATAATACTATGCCGGAGCCCAAAGCTTATATCGCCGATCGCATTTTTACCGGAGAGGAATGGTTAAATCAGCATGCCATACTTGTTGAGCATGGTAGTATTCAGCAGATCGTTCCTGTTTCTTCGCTTCCTTCTTCCATGCCCGTACAGCATTTTGATGATGGGATACTCGTCCCTTCTTTTATTGACCTGCAGATATATGGCGCTTATGGCAAACTACTCGCCGTTTATCCGGAAGCCGATTCATTATTTAAGCTGAGCGATTATTGCCGCAAAGGTGGCGCTGCATTTTGTTTGCCAACCGTTGCTACGAATACAAAGGAAGTTTTTCTAAACAGTATTGATGCGGTTAAAGAATATTGGAAACAGGATGGTGAAGGAGTGCTGGGTCTTCATTTGGAAGGGCCCTGGATCAACCCGGTAAAACGAGGAGCGCATATTGAATCGCTGATACATCCTCCATCCCTGGATGAGGTTAAAGAATTATTAGACTATGGTAAAGGGATCATTAAAATGATCACCCTGGCGCCTGAGGTTTGTAGTAAGGATGTGATCGAATTGATCCTTTCGTATGATATTATTATTTCAGCGGGACATAGTAATGCTACCTATTCAGAAGCAACAGAAAGTTTTGAGAATGGCATCACTGCCGTGACACATTTATATAATGCAATGAGTCCTTTGCAACACAGGCAACCGGGATTGGCGGGTGCAGCGATGGATCACAGGTCGGTGATGAGCAGTATCATTCCTGATGGACATCATGTTGATTACCCTGCTATCCGAATCGCCAAAAATGCGATGCAGCAGCGTTTGTTTGCAATAACAGATGCCGTGACCGAAACAGCAGAAGGTCATTACCAGCATTATCTTGCCGGTGACAAATACGAAGCAGCTAATATTCTCAGTGGTTCTGCATTGACCATGGATAAGGCTTTGAAAAACCTTGTCGGTCATTGCGGTATTGATACCGGTGAAGCTATCCGTATGTGTAGTCTTTATCCTGCACAGGTGATGAAGCTGGATAACGAACTGGGACGTATTGCCAAAGGATACAGGGCAACTATCACCTTGCTGGACGCTTCACTAACGGCGAAGGCTATACTTTTCTGAAACCGCAGTTCATGCAACTGTTTTTGCATAAAAGGATTTTTTTTCCAATCTTTAAGCATTCTCTTAACACCAAATCACTGCCAACATGAAAAAGTTCTTTGTACTTGTAGCAGTACTATTAACTGGTATTGCTACTGCTTATTTTACTGCTTGCAATAATCAAACAAAAACAACTGCGGAAACCAGCTCCGAAGATTCTGCAAAAAAAGTATTGGAAAGAGGTGAATACCTCGCTCACTATGTAACCCAGTGCTTGGATTGCCATAGTGTTCGTGATACCGGTAAATTCTCTTTACCTATTGTACCGGGCACAGAAGGTGGCGGCTCTGGTTTTCCATTCGGTAAAAATGTAGGGATACCCGGGGAAGTTACTCCACCCAATATCACTCCTTTTGCATTGAAGGACTGGTCAGATGACGAGATCGTCAGGGCCATAACCACAGGGGTGAATAAAAGGGGTGATACGCTTTTCCCGATCATGCCTTATCCTCATTTCAGTAAGATGGCAAAAAGCGATATCCTCGCTATTGTGGCTTATATCCGCACGTTAAAGCCAATTGAAAGAACCACCCCTGCAAGAAAGCTGGAAATACCAATGAGCATGCTAGGCCCCTTGCCCAGTGGAAATTTAGATAATAACACAAAGCCCGATCCTTCGGATAAAGTAAAGTATGGTGAGTATCTCGTGAACGCTGCTGTGTGTTCCGAATGTCATACACCCATGGGGCCGCAGGGGCCGGATATGTCAAGACAGTTTTCCGGCGGATTCACTTTCAACCTGCCGATGTTTAAAGTAACGGTTGCTAATATCACTCCCGATTCAACTACTGGTATTGGTTCATGGTCAGAAGAAATGTTTTTGACCAAGTTTAGAACAAATTCTTCCGATGCGGTAGTGAACAGGCACCCGGGCAGAGAAAATTCTATCATGCCATGGGCGCAGTATGGAAAATTGAAAGAAGAGGACCTGAAAGCGATCTATGCGTATTTAAGAACAGTGAAACCGATCAGCAACAAAGTGGAGAAATGGCCGAAATAACCAAGATAACTAACACGACAGAAAAGGGGCTGTCTTAAAAGCGAATATTTCTCGCAACGCCGCGAAGCCGCAAAGAAAAAAGATACTGAGAATCAATCATTGCGTCGTTGCGCCGTTGCGAGAGTTTTTTTACTCATCTTTTGAGACAGCCTCTTTTGTATTATTATCGGTATCCTTGTCACTATATACATCTTTAAAGAGCAGCATCTTCCATAGCTTTCTTTCGTTGTTTCGGGGAAAACCGCATTGCGGCGCAAAATCATCAGTGTCTTTATAAGTGCCAAACAGTTTATCCCATAGGGGAAGGTCGCTGTAATTATAGCGATGTACATCCAGCTGGTGATGGATGGAATGCAATTCAGGTGTTTGAATAAAATGTTTCATCCATTTTGGCGACTTGATATTGGAGTGATAAAAATACTCACCGGTGGCGGCGAAGAAATTAAGCCAGAATGCTCCCTCGAGTGATGCACCCATCAACGGGTACATGATCAATGCAATCAGTAATGAATCGGATACAATTTCAACAGGATGTTTGTAGAAGGAGGTCAATGCTTCAATACGGGATGCCGAATGATGGATCTGGTGAAACACTACCCAAAAGCCATTGGCATGGCGGATGCGGTGCCACCAATAAAAAAAGAAAGTACTGATCAGCCAGCCGATAAATCCTTCCAGGAGCGGTGGCTGCAA
>DASVNY010000304.1:0-3746 GCA_036383615.1 Chitinophagaceae bacterium | reverse complement strand
TATCTGGTTTGAGTTATTGAAAGAAGGCCGTGATGTAAAGAACGATTATTACACCTGGCTACCTTTTGGTAATATCAATAAGACATGGAAAGATAATCTCAGTCTTACATTATCTTATCGCCGCAGTATCCGTCGCCCGGGTATTGGCGAATTAAACCCGACTGTTGATTTCTCCGATCCTTACAATATCCGTTTTGGTAATGAGAACCTCGAAGCATCTACTGCGCATAATTTTGATTTAGTGTTGGGTCGCACCAAGCCGAAGTATTATATCAACCTTGGATTTGGATATAATAAGGTGGAAGATGTGTTTAGCACGGTCCGCACTTTATTGCCGGAAGGAAAAACACAGATCACCTGGGAGAATATCAGCGGCAGGGATGAATACGAGGTGAGCACCTGGAACGGCGTTACGATCAGCAAAAAGATCAAAGTCAATGCCAGCGCAAGCTTTACGTACAGCAAGTACAGCGACTTTGATAAAACGGTCCGCAAGTTTCGCGATGGTGGTTCCTTTACATCGAATATCAATTCCAGTTATGTTGCTTCAGACATCTTTAATATAACAGGTAGCTTTAACCTGAACAGGTTTGCAAGTCCGCAGGGCTTTGCCCGCTGGAACACTAGTATGAACCTTGGGGTGCAACGAAAGTTCATCAACAAGAGACTTATCATTACGCTGAATGTGATCGATCCTTTTGCCAACCAGCAACGTCGTGTCTTCACCTATGGCCCCAATTTTAATTTAGAAAGCTTCAGCAGTACAAAGACAAGAAACTTCAAGATCAGTGTGTCCTATAACCTGATAAAGCCGCCGAAGAAAAAGCCGGCAGCTATAAAGAAATGATCTGGCTTCTTAATTTTTTTTCAGTTGAATACTTTCGCCATGATTATAAAAATACCGGCGGAAACCATTATCGTCCAGAATGAGATCCGCCTATCCACTGAAGTTGGTGGCCCTCCGCTTTTTTCATCCCATAAATCGTCTCCAAAATCTGAGGACAATGTGAAGACGGGAAAATCTCTCTGGAGGTCAGCCGGTTTAATCTTTTGAAAGATCTTATCAAACAGATAGCAGGATGAAAAATAAACAGTAGGTATAAGGACAAAAGCCGTTTTTTCAAAAGTAAAATCCATGACCCATTCACCGAAAATTGCATACAGTAAAGAAAAAGTAAAGTATAACTTATAATCTTTAGCTATCCAGATAGTTTGGGTGAGCGATGGGAATATAGTTGTTGCTATGAACAATACAAAAGGCGTGATACAAACTATAGTTTGAAAAGTGGTCAATAATTCAACTATCTTTTGAGCGGAAGACGGGACTCGAACCCGCTACCTACAGCTTGGGAAGCTGTCGCTCTACCAGGTGAGCTACTTCCGCTTATGGTGTCTGACCGTCCCGGTCTGACATTGAAATTACAGAACTATCTTTGTAAAAGAAACCTTTCTTGCTAACCAGCTCTCCTTCACGCGTATGATCCAATTAGTCTCCAACTCTTCTTTTGTCTGCACGAGATTATTAAAGTAAAGTGTATCTCCATCAATGAAACCATTTTCCGCAGCATATTGTAATTGCGACATCGGAAGCAACTGCACTTTATCTTTTACTACAAAAGCCAATGTGGTGCGATCAAACATATTGACAGAAAAACGTTTTTCTATGTCCTTTATCAATCGCACAGAACTATCGGTACTGCATCCGCTAACACCAGTCGCTGTTTCATCGGCCAATAAAATGATAAATTGCCCAAAGAATAAATAACCGGCGCCTTTAACCGGAACACCATGGCTGAGCCAATTGCTGGTAAAATCCTTTAGCATTTCTTCTGCTTCCAGTGCTTCACTTAAGGAGAAAAGACGGTTTGCCTGGTATATCCAGACTTTTGATTCGGGGTGAAAATTACCGTCAAGAAGGTATTTATAGTCGAGATTCATGCCGCTAATTTACAACCAAATAAATCCTGTTGGAACATTCACCAAAACGAGAGCCTATGCTGCTGGCACACTGGACCTATACCCGCGAGGAATGGAAAGCCTTTCACCGCTGGCGGCTTTTAAACAAAAGTTTTTTTCATTATGTATGGTACTGGCTCAAACCCCGTAAGCATAAAAGAGTGCCCGAGATCAGGATCACACCCGAAAGTATCTGGACGAATGAGAAACCTGAAAGTTTTCATGAAAACGGGCGCCAGTTTCAACGGGTGAATATCCGTGACACAGGTAAATTGAATGTAATGGAGATCTGTTATGATGCAGGACAGGGCAGCCGTGAAATAAAAATACCGATACCAAAAGGGAAATTACGAGAGGCGATAGAAGTGCAGGAAAAATTACTTTCTTATTAATTGAAAACTATTTGTTCCGCATTAATCTATCCTTGTCAACCCCCGGCTCAAACCATAGCGCAAATAAAAAGCCTAAGAAAGTTGATTTAATAAACAGGCCAATGAATGCCTTGGCTGTAAAATTATCCCTGACTAAAGCTTCAGGGTCAAAATAATCGAATATCAACGCTACAAGAAAGTTGATAGTTAGTAATAGAACAGTATATCCCGCAAATCTCTTCCACGTGAACCCTCTCCAAAAACCGGTTTTTGATTTTGTCATAGGGCTAAATTGATTGTGCCACGAGCTCGGCTATATCCATCACTTTTACGGAGTCTTCTTTTTCCGCGAGTTTCATTCCATCTGTGAGCATGGTATTGCAAAAAGGGCAGGCGGCAGCAACAATAGTAGCGCCGCTATCGATCGCTTCATTGCTTCTTTCACTATTGATGCGGATCGTTCCTTTTTCTTCTTCTTTGAACATCTGTGCGCCACCGGCACCGCAACAAAGTCCCTTGCTGCGGCAACGTTTCATTTCTATTAATTCTGCATCCAGCGCTTCCAGCACTTTTCTCGGCGCTTCATAAATATCATTGGCCCTGCCTAAATAACAACTATCGTGATAAGTTATTTTCTTGCCTTTGAATGAGCCGCCTTCTTTCAGTTTTATCTTTCCTTCGTCGATCAGTTGCTGTAAAAAAACAGTGTGATGGATCACTTCGTAATTGCCGCCCAGTTCAGCATATTCATTCTTGATTATATTAAAGCAGTGAGGGCAGGCTGTTACAATTTTTTTGATGCCGTAGTTATTGAGCACCTGGATATTCTGGTAAGCCATCATCTGGAACATGAACTCATTGCCGGCCCTGCGAACAGGATCGCCGGTGCACATTTCCTCTTTACCCAGGATGGCGTAATTGATACCAACTTTATCAAGAATGGTTACAAATGCTTTGGTGATCTTTTGTGCCCGTTGATCAAAACTACCGGCACAGCCTACCCAAAACAATACTTCGGGACTTTGTCCATTCGCGAATAATTCGGCTGCAGTTCTAATATTCATACAATAATTTTCCCGCAGCAATGATACGAATAAAATATCCTATCATAAGCCCTGCCCGCACTGGCTATTTTGATTACCAATCCCAGGACGAAAGTGCTATCACGGCTAATATCACCAGGAAGGCAAGTAAACCGAGACTTATCCATCCCAGCAATTTTCCTGCATGAGCGGTTCTGTCATTAGGATTTTTCTTTTTAGCAACAGAACCTGTTACGATCGCTATAATAGAAGCAACTAATGATCCGATCAGTAAGGCAGGTGCGAATAAGCCTCCGACAAAAAGGCCGACGGCGAGAACACCAAAGATCAATGATGCTTGCCCCAGGCTTTTTTTCTGATCTTCTTTTTTCAACTT
>DASVNY010000303.1:0-5406 GCA_036383615.1 Chitinophagaceae bacterium | reverse complement strand
ATCAGGGCCCAACCCGCGGAGCGTGGCCAAATCAATATGATCGGCGCCATCACTGCCACTTTGTTTATTACAATTAAAAGAAGGGATCGTGAAATTCAAAACGGATGTTATATCCATTCTTGCTGTGGGTTGAGTGACCTGGTTAACATTTACCACATCTACCGGTGCAGTGGTTTCTGTTTTAACACGGCCCGCCGTTCTTGTTCCCACCATTATTACTTGTGTCAACTCAGTTGTTGCCTGCGCCATGGTGATATTTATCTGGCTGCTGCTGGCGCTGATAGTTTGAGGTACATATCCCACAAAAGTTACTTCCAGTTCATCATCTGCTGCCACATCGATACGAAAGCTTCCATCGGCAGCAGTGACCACTCCTTTCTTAGTCTTCTTTGCTTTTATAGAAACACCGGCAAGTGGCAGGCCGTTGGCATCAACTATTTTGCCTGATACGGTTCGTTGAGCGAAGACAGTGGTGAGCATAAAGAGCAGTGAAAAACTGAGAAGAAATAGTTTTCTCATAAACTTGGTTTAAGGTGATCAGATATACTAAATATAACAAATATTAAATGTAGAATGTAAAATGGAGAATGTAAAATGTAAAAGGAGGAAGAAAAATGGCACAGGGCTACGAAGCAGCAGCTACCATGACTGATGGTTGGTACTGCTCTTCATGATGACAGAGAAGAATATGTTGTAGTCTTATTTTGCGAGGGCAGTTGCTTTTGTTGAACTCATCACCCTGCCGGGGTATTCTTCCAATGCTTTCTCCAAACAATCCATGGCGGCATTGATCGCATCAAGGTTCAATACATATGCGAGGCGAACTTCGTTCTTTCCTAAACCCGCTGTTCCATAAAAGCCAGTGGCGGGCGCCAACATCACCGTTTGATCTTTGTAGGAGAATTTCTCCAGCAACCATTGACAGAAAGTATCGCTATCATCAATGGGCAGTTTAGCCATTGCATAAAATGCACCACCTGGATTGGGACAAAAAACACCGGGCATCGCATTTAATCTTTTTACCAGCAGGTCGCGACGGGCCTGGTATTCTGCTTTCGGTGCATTGAAATAACTATCCGGAAGATCAACTGCGGCTTCACCCATTATTTGTGCCAAGCCGGGAGGGCTCAATCTTGCCTGTGCAAATTTCATTGCAGCATCATAGACCTCTTTATTCTTGGTAACAAGCGCTCCGATCCTCGCACCACAAGCACTGTATCGTTTGCTGATAGTATCCATCAACACTACATTTTGTTCCAGGCCATCTAAGTGCATAGCGCTTACATATTCGCCATCATAACAAAATTCACGATAAGCTTCATCACTGAAGAGGTATAGATTATGTCGCAGGCATATATCTTTCAGCGCTTCCATTTCTGCACGGCTATATAAATAACCGGTAGGATTATTTGGGCTACAGATGATGATCGCTTTTGTTTTTGGCGTGATCACTTTTTCGAAGTCCTCGATAGGAGGCAATGCAAAACCAGTATCAATAGAGGAGGTGATAGGCGTTACAGTCACTCCCGCTGCACAGGCAAAGCCATTATAGTTGGCGTAGAATGGTTCGGGAATGATCACTTCATCACCGGGGTTGAGACAGGTGAAAAAACCGAACATGATCGCTTCACTGCCGCCGGTGGTGATCAATATCTGTTCATGCGAAACATCAATGCCTACTTTCTTATAATACTGTACCAGTTTGCGGCGATAACTTTCATTACCGGCGCTATGACTATACTCGAGTACTTTGATATCAGCATTGCGCACGGCATCCATGATAGCCGGTGGCGTTTCAATATCGGGCTGGCCAATATTCAGGTGAAAAACACGGATACCTTTTTTCTTGGCGGCCTCGGCAAAGGGCACCAATTTCCTGATAGGCGAGGGGGGCATTTGCTTTCCCCGTTGTGAAATAGTAAGCATTGGGCAAAGATAGAGGGAGATGTGCGAATGTGAAAATGTGCAGATGTGCGAATGTGAGGATGTGAAAATGTGCGGGAGGGGAGGGACAACAGGCAATGGGCAATATGCAATAGGCAATATGCAATAGGTGCCCTACATCCAATCTCAGCAACTACCCGCTAAACTTCAACATTCATCTGTTCATCTGTTCGTCTGTTCATCTGTTCATCTGTTCTTCCGTTCAGCCGGCCATCCGGCGGCGAATGCTGCCAGGGGAGAAACCAAAATGCTTTTTGAATATCTCTATAAAGTTGCTGGCTTTTTCATAACCCAACATAGCTGCCACCTCATTCACACTGAGCGGCTTTTCATATAAGATCTGTTTGGCGAGATTCATTTTTTGTTCAAGGTAATATTCATAGATGCCTTTTTGGAACATCAGCTTAAAATGTCGCTTCAGGGTGGAAGTACTAAGCGCCACATCTTTTGCAATACTATCTATACCGGGCAGGGAGTTAAGTAAATGGCTGTTGATGATCCTTTTTACCTCTATCATCTTATCATAATGGAAAACATTATGTCGCAGCACTTCGTTGGCTGAGCGATTAACTACCCGGTCAAAGAAATTAGAAAGCAATGACAGCACTACTGCTTTCTGATGCAACGGGTTGCCTGTTGATAAACGCATTGATTCATGCAGCTCGCTCATGATATTATAATCAAAAGCGGTGCTGGCTTCAAAAAAAACTGTCGGGCTTGGCTTATTGCTTAACTGGCTGATAAAAGAAGTATATAAAGGACCCGCTTCACCAAAAGCACTGCTTAGCCATTGGGCAGTTACAGAAATATCAACGGCATCGAGTGTACTATTAGCTGCTACCTCGAATTGAACATTCGCATCGTTAGAAAAAAAGAACATATTGACAGCGCCCGCGGCTTTCCATTTTTTTCCAAGCAGTGGGTTATTATGAAGAATTACTTCGGGATTGAACAGGTAAATGATATGAAACTGTTTGCCTGTGCCGGTGAGATCAGGTGTTTTATTAAACACGATATCATTTTTTAGCGTTAACGCCCAGGCGCGGGTGTAAAGGCCCTCTTCAAATTTTAATTTGCAAATACTGCCTTTGCCATGATTTGCCGGAATGATGATATTATTATTGCTGATCGAAGCTTGTATAGAACTGGCAAGCTGCCCGAAGGATCTTTCTGAATCAATCTCAGAAAAACTGAAGTGGAACGTCTTCATATGTAATAAGGTTTTGGTGGATGGCTGCAAGTATTCCACATATCACAGCCCGGAATTTTCATTAGATATCTACATAAAAATAAAATTATTAGCGATATTCTGTAGTTTAATTTTGAAATTATACTAAGTGCTTTCTCTTAAACGCTGAAAATTCTACAACTATTCTATAAGGGATCTACTTTGACCTTTTACGGGTATTATTTGAAATCAGCAGGGTATCAGGCAAAGGGGTCAACAGGTACTTTTGCTAAGAGATTAAACGATAACAGATCGTTTCGCTACTATCCTTCAACAGTAATAATAATTAGTAGCAACCCAATACCTCTGAAACCGATACCGAGAACCTTTGAAAACAATCTAGAACGGCAAACTCACAAAAAGGTCAGCGGACCTGTTGACCAGCAGCCCTCTTCTCTATTGTTTATTTAATCAGGAAGTTAAAATCAAAAATAACGGCTTAGCCGTACTGGCAATGTATTGCCCTTGTTGAACCGTAAACCCTAAGTGTATGAAAACTAGATTTACCCTTTTCGCGTTATTAGTGACGTTTCTTTTTTCTTCTGTGATCTCAGCCCAGCACAAAACAGTTGATCCATTACCTTCTTCAGTGCCGAAAGGAGTATCTGAAGACTGGTTTGCATTGGCGTCTGCAGAAGTGGGAGAAATGGAGTATGAATTTTATACCGCTAAACAATCAAACTCTTTCAGAGTAGCGAACAAAGCCAACCGGATAGGCTTTTTGATCAACCCAAACGGATATAATGTTCATGCTATTCAATCCGGGCCCGGTGTGCCATCCTGGAGCATCAACTTTACGATAGCAGGAGCCGGAAGAGGAAAGACCAACAGTTTATTGCCTTCAGGCTTTGGACTTGTGAAGAAAAAGAAAGCCATAAGCTATACTTCCGCCGCAATGGATGTTGAGTATGTTAATAGCGAAGCAGGCTTAAGACAAAACTTTATCATTCACCAGCAACCCAATGGACAAGGTTTATTACAGGTAAAGCTCAGGTATGAAACTGGTTTGTCTGCAAGAATAAACACCCAAAATGATCTTGTATTTCATACCAAAGGGGATGCAAAAGATATTCGCCTTATTTATGAGGACCTGAAAGTGTGGGATGCGAATGGTCAATTGCTCAATGCAAAAATGGAACTGGATAATGCCAACAGCATTGTATCAATTATTGTAGATGATAAAAATGCGGCTTACCCTGTAACGATCGATCCATTGAATAAAACACCGGATTGGACAAGTTCTGCCGATGGTGTGTTGCCGGGGTTGCTTAACAATCTTCAATTGCAGGTGCAAACCCTGTATGGATATACCGTGGCCGGTCTTGGTGATATTAATGGCGACGGATTTGATGATGTAGCGGTAAGCGCGCCTGGTATGGCTGATGTGATCACAGGAACAGGCAGCCTGACCGGCGTAGGAGCAGTGTTTATTTATCTGGGTTCTCCTGCGGGTCTTCAACCAACAGCTAATAAAGTATTGCAACCGACAACTGCGGTTACAGGCGCTTTATTCGGTTTTAGTATAGATGCGGGTGATGTGACAGGCGATGGAAAGAATGATATTATTATCGGCGCACCATTGGATAGTTATCAAACATCGGCACAGGGATTATTGGGTAATGTAAACGTAAATGTGTCCGCAGGTAAAGTATATCTCTATCGCAGTGAGGACCTCTTAAATGCGTCCAACCCTTCTCCTTTTTTGCAAATTCGTTTGCAGGGAAGTGATTTCTTTTCAACTGGTGTATTGGGATTGCTTGATAATATATCGGTAAAGCCATTGTTTGGTCATTCGGTTGCTGTAACAGAGGACCTCGATGGCGATAGCAAAGCTGATATCGTAATTGGTGCACCCAACTACCTCGGTGTTGCTCCACTTTCTGTTCAGAGTGGCGCTGCCTTTGTTTATTATTCAAGTGACCTGTCAACTACTGATCCCGTTAAACTGGATGCGCCATCGCCTACTTTGTTGGGCTTGCCGCTTCTTCCATTAGCCAATACAACAGGTTTGTTGTTTGGGTTTAGCGTAGATGGAGTAGGAGATTATAATAATGATGGAAGACCTGACCTGGTGGTGGGCGCACCTGCCGGTGCTGACCTGTCTTCTTTGGGTGGAATATTCAGCGGGCAGGTGTTGGGTGGTAGTGCTTACGTGTATTATGGAAATGGCGCAGGTGTCAATAGCGCTATTGGCGCGAGGTTGCAGGCAGATCCATCAGGATTGTTATCAAATG
>DASVNY010000302.1:0-3773 GCA_036383615.1 Chitinophagaceae bacterium | reverse complement strand
TGCAGTATGCCTGTGAACAATATGCCGTGCAACTCAAAAACACTATAGCGATCGGCGATAGTGCCGATGATCGTTGCATGGTGGGACATGCGGGTAAAGGTTTTGCTTTCGTGTCTGATGATGAGCTGCTGAATAGAATAGCTTTCAAGCAGTTGAAAGAAAAAAAATTTTCACCTATACTGGCACATATTTAGCCATACTATAACCGGTCAAATTAAAAACTAACGCCTATGCCCAACAGACTCTTCAATATACTGGTGCCCATCACTACGGCCGGGAGGGATAAATGGGCGATCGCCAAAGCGATTGAACTGGCCAACAATTTTTCCTGCTGTATTCATCTTGTATATGTAGTGAATAAAAGATTATTACCGCTTCTTCCCATTGAAAGGAATAGAATCACACCTTATGAGTCGAGAAAGGACCTGCTTAGGGCGCAGAAAAAATTAGAACTACTGAAGTATCGGTATAAGGATCAGCTATGCGGTGCGGCAAGCATCGAGATCAGTGTATTGGAAGGAAATCCTAAAAAAGAATTATCAGCTTATATTCAGAAATATGATATGGACCTCGTGGTTGTAGGCCTGTCACGTTTCAATCTCATACATCGTGTTATTTCTTCAATAGGCATTACCCGTTTTGCAAGAAAAGTGAATATCCCTGTGCTGGCTGTTCGTTCAAGTGGCCTGGTAAGTCATTTCAAAAAGATCGTGTTGCCATTGCATGAAGATATTTCCATTCGCCGTATCAAGCTGGCCACAATGCTGGCCCGTACATTTCGTTCAACAGTTTATTTTGTATCACTAAGAGAGCAGGCGGATAAACAACCTTCTTTACTTAATGCCGCTTTGGAAGTGGTGCAGAGTTTATCAACTATCCCAGTGCAATGCTTTTTGCTCGAAGGAAAGAACCTTGCTAAAAGCACATTAGACTTTTCCAAAAAGATCAATGCAGATCTTATACTGGTGAATCCTGTAAAAGAGTATCGTCTTCCGGGTCTTTGGAACAAGCTTACTAATAAGCTGCTTTCTTATGGTTCTTCCATCCCGGTTGTTACCGTAGCAGGGCAGGCGGAAGAATAAAGAGATATGCTACCTGACCTGTTTTAAAAGTTGTAGGTTCGCATTTCAACAGCATTAAGTGCTGATCATTCATACCTATACAATGAAATCCCTTTATATTATTCCAGCTTTAGCTTTTTACTGCTTCACATTTTATTTTTCCGGAAAGAGCACAAATCATTCTATTAACAATAATGATTGCCCGTCTATTTTGGATTCTGCCAAATTGTTTGTTCAAACAAGTGAGTTTGCCGTTAATGCCAGACCCTTGCTTGAAGACAATACAACACAACTCAGACTTGATAAATGGCTACGACAGCTATCATTCAAAAGCTGGACTTGCCTTTTGGAAAGTGATAATATTTCTTTCAAGGCTGTGGCATTCACTTATGCGGGGCGTTTTCACCAGGACAGCTTGCTCAGGGGATATTCTTATTTGCTAACTGATACAACAATGGTACAGCTATTTACAGCTAATGGATCTTCAAGCCCAAAAATAAAGCTGGGAGAACTGTTGTCAACCATAATGGGAGGTATCAAAGAAGATCAACGCAACTGGGCCAAAGAGCCGGAAGTTAAAAAAACAGTTTCTGCATTTATCAAACACTACGCAAGTCATCCCGGGTCCTACAAACCAATTTCATTTCCATTGTTCTCTATGGGGTCTGATGATAGAGGTTTGTCAGGCTTTAAGGTCAGGCATGAATATGAAATAAAAAACAACAAAGGAGTGATTGTAAAAACTATCAGCGCCTTTGCTCTTGACAAGAATCTGAATATCCATGTGATTGAAAAAGACAGTACTTCCTATACAGCCTCCTACCCACCAAAACTGGACTATTGGCTTACAAATTTTGGAAGAAGACTAAACTCAAATGACAGTATAACGTTGAATTTAAAATAAGCGCATTGAATAAAGGTTCTTATCGCTATTACGCCTCCTGCTCACCATTAGTTTTCTTCCACATATTCTAAAATATCACCCGGTTGACAATTTAATACTTTACAAATTGTTTCAAGTGTGCTGAAGCGCACAGCTTTTGCTTTTCCTGTTTTCAAAATGGATAGATTGGCCAGTGTCAATCCCACTTTTTCTGAAAGTTCATTCAGCGACATCTTTCGTTTGGCCATCATCACATCAAGGTTTACGATTATCGGCATGGGTTATACGGTTAATTCGTTTTCAGTTTGTATCTCGATCCCTCTTTTAAAAACATAGGCGATCACAAAAAGTATCACACTCATAAATAACCATACATCTCCTCCACCGAGGCGCATCTGTTCTATATCGGGAAACTGTACACCTTGCTTGCTCAGCCATTCGGTATATCTAACACCCCATAAAGAGAATAAACCGATCAAAAAGGAAACATAGGTCATCACGATAATAAAGCGTCGCACATCTGTACTGAATGGCCGGGAAAGGCTTAAGTTCTTATCATGCAGCAATTTTATGATCAGGTAAAAAAGAATGGCCCTTGATACCGCGACAATGATCATAAAAAGTGTTACGACAAAAAACTGTCCCTTGTCGAATGCATAAAGCGAAGAAAAATCAAGGCCGTTCCAGAATTGTTTGGCTGCAACGGGCTTTATTGCCAACGAAAAAAAGGAATTGAAGATAAAGCCGCAGGCTTCAATACACAGACCAACAAATATGATCCAGGTAAGAACCAATAGAACTGTCCGGATATGCTTTGTACTGATATACATAATTGCTGTTTTTTAAATTCAGGGCAAATATGATAAATATTTATCGAAAAACAATAAATATTTTAAAATAAAAGGTAAATGCCTGAGCCTCATTACCCGGCATCCTGGCCTCGGTACTGATGACAACAAAAAGGAGGCTGTCTCAAAAGATGAAATAAAAGTATCTCGCTACGACGCAGCGTCGCAAAGAAAGGCTCTCACAACGTTTAGCCGTAGCGGCTTGCGTCGTAGCGAGACAATAAACATCTTTTGAGGCAGCCTCTACTACCTGGGATTAGACTTTATTACTGCGTTACTCGAATCACTCCTGCCCCGTGATAAGAATGATACTCGCCATTATACATTGCATCGGCACTTACTGGTCCCATCTTATAGTTGCCGGGCGACACGGCACGAACCGCATAATAATAGGTTTGTTTATTGTTATCAGCGTCAACAAAGAAATGTATCCGGTCGTCTCTCACATCCAATGCTGTTGGCGTGGATGCATCTTTGATCCAATCCATGCCGGGTATTTCTTTTGTTCGTGGATTCTCGATCTCAAATCCTGCCGGCAACAGATCAGTGATCACAACATTCTCTACTGTTCCGGAGAATGAGCGCTCCAGTGTGATACCGATTATCACCAGTTCATTTTGTTTGAAACTATTTCCAGTAATCGGCTGACCAAAACGATTATAAAACCGTTTTCTCACTTTCAGGTAGCTGTCTTCTTCTTTATAATCACCGCTGGTGCTGATGCCTTCGGCTTCCCAGAAATAATAAAGTCTCCCGGTGCCTTTGGTTACTATTTCAATATTCGTTCCTTTCAATGCTGCTTTATCTCCTTTCCATTGGCCACCTTCTACTTTAGCAATGGTCTTACCGTTCACTCTCACTTCAGCAGATACATCCGATTTAGCAGCTCCTCTTGCCATTTTTCCCAATGCAAGAAAAGCAAATGCTCTTTCCTGCGTACTGAGCCAGCGTCTTGTTTTTAATTTATCCGAAACATGTCTT
>DASVNY010000301.1:0-4206 GCA_036383615.1 Chitinophagaceae bacterium | reverse complement strand
AAATGGCGGAGATTTTCATAAGCCCTGCCATTGGTCAATACTTCATCAGATACTTTCTTGATAAAAATGGAATCTTCTTTTTGAGCCTGTACGTGAATGAAAGCGAAAAAAAGGGTAACGGAGCAAATAATTTGTCTCATGCGGGTCAATTTGAATAAAGATAAAGTAAAGCCAAAAGTTAAAAAGATTTTTTTAAGATAAACGGTAAACCAAACCAATACGGAACTGTTATCTTAGTTTTGGGTAGCGTATCCAATCCAGGATATTTTTCCCACAAAGACACTAAGATCGCTAAGATGAATGAAATAACTTTGTGTTCTTTATGCCTTCGTGGGAAACACATACGTTACTTAGTTTTGCTAACGAAACATTTTTATGAGAATAGGCATTGTTTGCTATCCCACATTCGGCGGAAGTGGAGTATTGGCCACAGAGTTGGGAAAAGCTTTGGCTCAGAAAGGACATTTAGTGCATTTCATCACTTACCAGCAGCCTGTAAGACTAAATGGTTTTATCCCGAATATATTCTATCACGAGGTGCAGGTGCCACCTTATCCTTTATTTGATTACCCGCCTTATGAAACGGCGCTGGCAAGCACAATGGTGGATGTGATCAAGAATAATAATCTTGATCTCTTACATGTTCATTATGCCATCCCTCATGCTTCCGCTGCCTATATGGCAAAGCAGATCTTAAAGAAGGAAGGAAAAAATATTCCTGTAATCACTACGCTGCATGGAACCGATATCACCCTTGTGGGAAAGGATAAAACTTATGCTCCCGTTGTAGCTTTCTCCATTAATCAAAGTGATGCCATTACAGCGGTTTCACAAAACCTGCGTGATGAGACCTACAAAACATTTATCATCGAAAAAGAGATAGCTGTCATCAACAACTTTGTGGATGTAGAAAGATTTAGCCGCAAACCTATTGATGCCTTCCGAAAAGTTATCGCTCCCAACGGTGAAAGAATATTATTACACGCATCCAATTTCAGAAAGATAAAAAGAGTGCAGGATGTGGTAAGAATATATCATGAAGTAAATAAACAGATCCCTTCTAAATTATTATTTGTTGGAGATGGGCCTGAACGGTCCACTGCAGAGGACCTTGCAAGAGAATTGGGTATTTGTGAAGAAGTAAGATTTGTGGGTAAGCAGGAGCAAATGGAAGATATTCTTGCTATTGCCGACCTGTTCTTACTCACTTCGGAATATGAAAGTTTTGGTTTGGCTGCATTGGAAGCAATGGCTGCAGGCGTACCCGTTGTGTCAACTAATGCCGGTGGCCTGGGCGAGATCAATACTCCCGGAGAGACAGGTTTCTTAGCCGATGTAGGCGACGTTGCTACGATGAGTCAACAATCCATTGCTATTCTCAAGGACAACAAAACACTTAAAGCATTTAAAGAAAGAGCAGCGGCACATGCAAGGCAATATGATATTGCCAATATCATCCCGATATACGAAAAGCTTTACGAGAAATTTCTGTAATTGGCGTAAAGACGTAGTAAATGAAAAATAAGAAATGTAAAAGTTGAGCAGCATTAAAGAATGAACTGGCTCAGCGTCTCTCCATCTCACCGGTTAGAATTAACGCCGCAACCAGGCTTCGGGATTCACATTCTTAGTTTCGATCATCAGGATAAAATCAATCTGACCGGCATCACCTGCATCATCCCTTCCGGCCTTACCTAATACCTGGCCCGTTGAAACCGCATCGCCTTTTTTAACACTGGCAGAAGAAAGATTGCTGTAAGTAGTAAAGTATTTACCATGACGGATAGTAACAGCCATTCCATCACCTAAATTAAACACCCCTACCACTTCGCCATTAAAAACTGATTTCACCGAAGCTCCATACTGGGTAGCGATAGTGACACCAGGATTATCTCCTTTCAAATGTGTTTCGGGAATATTATAAGGTCCGAAGTGAATACTTGGATAACCTTTGTCAACCGGCCATGGCAATTTTCCTTTACTGTTTAAAAAATCACTCCCCAGTTTTACATCGTTTGCATTTAGTTCAAGAACACTACCTGAATTGCTGGTGGCTACACGACTGGTAGGATTGGTTGTAGTAGCAGTAGGATTATTTGCCTTCGGTTCTGTTTTTACAACGGTTGGGTTCTTCTTTTTTTCTTCTTCTGCTTTTATCCTCGCCAATTCTTTTTCCTTTTCTATTTCCCTGCGGATGATCGCCGCAATGGCATTCTTTAGATCATTATCTCTTTTCTTCTTTGCATTGATCTGTTTTTGCAGATCTTTTTCCTGTGATTTCAGATTTTTTACCACTACATCCTTCTCTTTCTTTTGCACATCAAGCTCTGCCTTTTCTTTTGTCTGGCTTTGCAGGGCGACATTCTTTTGATCCTTCCGGCTTATCTGTTGCTTTTGCCTTTTAGCTATTTCCTCTTTGGTATCAAGAATTGTTTTTGCCTGGTTCTCGCGATAAGTGCGATAACTCTTCAGGTAAGACACTCTTTTAATAGCATCATTGAAACTGGTAGCAGAAAATATAAAGTTCAGGTAATCGTAAGAGCTGCGATTCTTATACGCATAGACCAACGATTTTGAATACTCTGTTTTTAACGTATCCAATTGTTTTTGCAATCGGTATATTTCAAGATTACTGAGATAAAGATCATCATCGATCATCCTGATCTCCTTGCTGATACTATTGATATACCGCTCCTGGAGATTGATCTTCCTGTTTAACACACTCAATTGTCCGAGGGCCTGTTTACTTTGACCCTTGACCTTGTCATACACACCCTGCATTTCTTTCAATTCTTTTTGCAGTTCCTGTCTTTCTCTTTCCAGTTCGGTCTTATCGCCGGGAGGTTGTGCTATTGCTGCGCCCGCAAGCAATAGTGAACATAAAAATGGGAAGAAGATCTTTTTTTGCATAGTAAATGGATAAAAGTAGTGATCAAAAAACAGGGTCGGAAAAGTCGTTATATAACGGTCATCTGCAAATTAAATTTTATTGACTAATTCGGTTTATAATTTTTTGGAACGGAAAAAGGGAAACTTAACGTTTCATTAAATGCATACTGTTTAAAATCGAGCTTTATATCAAGGTTGCCCTTCTCTGTAACAGTAATACGTCTCTTTGTTGGAAAATGCGGGCCCTTCTTATCCTCGTAGGCGCTGTAATAAAGATAGCAGGTGCGATTTCTCAGTTCATCGAGATCATCCAGCTTGCTGCTCTGTACATATTTACTGTTCTTGTCGATCGTAAAAAGGTTTTTGAAAAAGTCTCCCACACTGAGCATCGAAATAGATTGCTCTGTTTGAGTATATGAAACGATATTGGTGCTGTCGAAAAATACAGGGTTACCGATCAGTAACTGCTGAAGCGATGGCATATCCAGCGGCAGCGCCGTTACTTCCTGTAAATAAGAAACACTGCGGGCGGTGTATATCTTATTTTGTTTATCCAGCAGCTTTACTGAATCCGGGGTGATGTAAGCTCTTAAACCCTCGATACCAAAAATAGCAGTGATGGACACCCATATCACACTATCCTTATACATTCTCAGGTTGGCGTTAACGTTATATTTTTTTCCATCCACACCCACATAGTCAACATCTATTTTGGCTGAGAAAGTGGTGAAGTCAATTGCATTCTTTTGCACATTGCCATACGCTTCACGAATGAATTTTACTGAGTCTTCGCGGTTGTCTTTTACTACGGGAGCTACTGCAACGGTAGTATCTTTTGGTGCTACCGCTGTTTGAATTTTCCGGGTAGAGCGGCAGGAAGCAAAAAGAGATGCTGTGATTATTCCTATCAGAACTATTCTTATCATGAAGATCATTTATTGTTTACCGGTGTGGCCAAATCCGCCGGCATTGCGTTCAGTTTCCTGTATTTCCTCCACTAATATCCATGCTGCTTTTTCCACTTTCTGGATGATCATCTGCGCAATGCGGTCACCAGGGTGGATGACTTGTTCCTCTTGTGAAAGGTTGATCAATATTATCTTAATTTCTCCCCGGTAATCGGCATCAATAGTTCCCGGGGTATTTAAACAGGTAATTCCCTGTTTTATTGCCAGCCCGCTGCGTGGTCTTATCTGCGCCTCATATCCATCGGGTAACTCGATAAAAAGACCAGTAGGTATCAACGCCCTCTCGAGTGGTTGCAGCGTCTGTGGAATGACAAGATGTGCCCTGAGATCCATCCCGGAAGAGCCAGAA
>DASVNY010000300.1:0-15073 GCA_036383615.1 Chitinophagaceae bacterium | reverse complement strand
GTGATATTCTCAGCAACCCTTTTAAAAAGCTGGGACAGCCTTCCAAACAAAAATTCCTGGCATTGAATGATGTAAATTTTGAAGTGATGCCGGGAGAAAGCATCGCTATTGTAGGAAGGAACGGGGCGGGCAAAAGCACCTTATTAAAAGTATTATCAGGTATCACGCCGCCAAGCAGCGGAAGGATCATTAGCCGTGGAAGGATCGCTTCTTTATTGGAAGTTGGAACCGGCTTTCATATGGAACTGACGGGACGGGAAAATATTTTCATGAATGGAAGCATTCTCGGCATGCGCAAGCATGAGATAAAAAAACATTTTGATGCTATCGTGGATTTTAGTGGTGTAGAGAAATTTTTGGATACGCCTCTTAAACGATATAGCAGCGGTATGCAGCTTCGCCTGGCCTTTGCGGTAGCTGCACATTTGGAACCGGAAATATTGGTCATTGATGAGGTGCTGGCAGTAGGCGATGCCGAGTTTCAAAAGAAATGCCTCGGCAAAATGGATGAAGTAAGCAAGAGTGGAAGAACCTTGCTTTTTGTAAGTCATAATATGCCGGCTGTTCAGCAACTATGCACCCGCGGTGTTTTTCTCGACAAAGGCACGGTCAAACAAACGGGTCGTATTGAAGATACCGTAAGCTTATATCTTAATAATGTAAATAAGAATCTTACAACATGGGAGGCGACAGGAAAAAAGAATAACGAGGTTTATATAAGTAAAGTAGAAGTTGAAGTGAGAGGATCACAACCGAATCCGAAGCTTAGTGTAAAGGTCTGCCTGGATGCAAACCGTGATTTTCCCAAATCGTATCTCGCTTTTTATATTGGCAGCATTGATTCTGTGCCACTGATGGAAGCGATACCACGCTATGAGCCTTTTATCGAATTTCCGGGAGCCGGAAAGCAGGCCTTTATCAATTCAGAAATTGATCTGCCACCGATGATCCCGGGGCTTTATACACTGGGAGTGTGGCTGGGTAGCGGGCATATGCATACACTTGACTGGCCAAAAGATATTGTAACCTTTGAGATCGTGGAAAGCCCGATGGGAGGCAGAACGATAGATTTTCCCAAGCATGCGGGGTTCCTCGTGGCCAATTCACAGGTAAATGAAATCAATTACTCATCCCTTTAATAGCCTTTGTGAAAAAGATCAGGAGAACGGTTAAGCGTCTTTTGCAAATACCTTATTCAAAAGCGGAGCATGATGAAATATCGCTGCAGCGGGTAAGAACATTTGCTCAATTTTCAGACATAGCGGCGAATGATAAAGAGCTGAGTTTTTTGTATGCAAAATCGCACAAGCTTCATGCCCGGTTATGGCCGCATAGTGACCTGATGGTACTGGAGCAGGTGATGGTAAGAGAAGAATACAAAACAGTAACCGATTTCTTCAAGGTGAATTTTCCTAATGAAGATGTATTGAATATTGTGGATGCCGGCGCCAATGTCGGGTATTCCAGTGTCTTTTTCCTGAATGAATTTCCAAAAGCAAGAATAGCATCTATCGAACCGGATGAAAAGAATGTAGTGTTGCTGCAGAGAAACCTGGCAACATTCATCGATTCCCAACAGGCGAGGATCTTTCAAAATGGCCTGATGAGCGAAAATGGAAAGAATATTGTCACCAGCAAAGACTTCAGGGATGGTAAGGATTGGTCGGTGAGAGTGGAGGAAACCGAAATGGAAACAGGGTTAACAAGCCTTTCTGTTGCAGGAATAATGCAACAGGTGGGCTGGGATAGTATCGATATTTTAAAGATTGATATCGAAGGCGCTGAAAGATTTGTTTTCGACGCGGGTGCTGATCTTGATTATCTCCGCTTGGTTAAAACCCTGGCTATAGAAATACATGATGAGTTCGGTATAAGAGAGCTGATCTACAGCCAGCTAAAAAAACATGGATTTATTATTTTCAATTTTGCCGAAACCACGTTTGGAATCAACAGGCAATTTCTTTTAAAATAAATGAGCCAGCATAGCAACATTTTATTGTCGGTTATTATTTGTTCCCGCAACCGGGCACACGAGATCGTTAACTGTTTGCCCGGAATAGCCGAACAGGCAAAACATTTTCCCGATGTAGAAGTAATAGTTGTGGACAATGGTTCAACCGATAACACTAAAGAAGTAGTAGCGCAATTTTCTTCGAAATTGCAATACCCGTTTCGTTATATCTATGAACCCATTGCCGGATTATGCCAGGCCCGCAATAGGGGAAGAGAGGAAGCAAAAGGAAATGTGCTGGCTTACCTCGATGATGATGCTTTATTAAAAACCAGCTGGATCGAAAGAGTGCGGGATCATTTTTTACAGCAAAAAAGTGATTGTTTGGGAGGAAAAGTCTCGATCGACCTGGGTGGTCAAATGCCATTCCGCTTTGATAACAGTATGATGTGGTTTTTTATGGCCAGCAACATGGGTGAGCAGGCAAGGCCTCTTACACATCCGGAACATCCTATCGGCTGCAATATGGCGTTTACTACACATGTTTTTGATACTATCGGGGGGTTTAATACGAACCTGAAACTTTATGGTGATGAAACGGATTTTTTTCGAAGAGTGTATGAAAGAGATTTCAGCGTTTATTATGATCCGGCAGTGGAAGTAAGTCAATTCATACCCGCGGAAAGACTGACGATTGAAGAGCTAAAAGATAAATCGTATAAATGGGGTAAAGGATCAGCGACACATTGGTTGCTGAAAACGAACTCAGGCGTTAAAAGATCGGTGAAGCTGGCAGAGTTTATGACAAGAACGGTTTATATGGGTTTCATGTCGAAGCTGCGGGGAAATTTCGGAGGATTTTATACTTATTGGTACAATAGAGGTTATTTAGCTCAATTGATAAAAGGACTCGAGGATAAAAGGAATACAAGATGAAAGTATCTGTGATCGTGCCTACACATAACCGGGCTGATGCGTTGGAGAAAACGCTTTCTTTTTTGAGCCGGCAGGTGTTTGACCATGCATGGGAAGTTATTGTAGTTAATAATAACTGTAGTGATAATACTGATGAGGTGGTGCAGGCACAAATGCAAAAATTCCCTGTACCACTTATATTGGTGCATGAGCAAAAACCCGGTGCCGCCGCAGCCCGCAATGCGGGAGCCTGGAAAGCGCAGGGTGAATATCTCGTGTTTATAGACAATGATATTCTTACCGAGCCGGATTTTATCAAACGGCATTTCGATGATCTTGAAAAATACAAAGGCAGTTGGTTTGTCGGCAACGTGCACAATCTGCCCGAACAGGAAAAAACCCATTTCGGAAAATTCAGAAAATCATTGGAAGCCGTTGCGAGCGACAAAATAACTGAAGTGAATGGGATAACAGGTCAAACCACTTCATTGCCAAGAGAACAGTTCATCCAACTGAACGGATTTGATGAAAGCTTTCATGTGGCAAGTGGTGAAGACAGGGAGCTGGCCTTACGGGCTTTAAAGAAAGGTATCAGGATCTATTTTGATCCTGCTATCGTGGTATTGCATAATGATTGGGCCGGCACTTCTATTAAAGATTACTGCAAACGACAGCGAACATACACAATTACAGAACCCTTCTTCTGGCAGAAATATGGCAATGAAACACCCCGGTTGAAAATGGTGAAAGAGAATTTGCCCCCGTCGTTAAAAGAAGATGGACTAAAGCTCTACTGTTGGAAACTTACCAAGGGAATGCTGGGAAGTAAAACGGGGCAAAGTATTATCGTGGGCTTATGTAATGTATGCGAAAAGATTTTTCCCAAACCGGTTGTACTATGGAAGTTATATCGGCTTGCTATTGCCGGTTCCATTTATAAGGGGTTTAATGAGGGATTAGCCATTTTCTCGATCAAAGAAAGAAAACTTTCAGCCGCCATTCAATAAACAAACCGCTATCTGTTATGCCAGGCCTTTATAAAAAAATAAGGATACGATACGAAGGAGTGAAACGACTTTTATCCGATAACTTTCAATTGGAAGCTATTCAAAAGTCAGAAGCGGAGATCAATAAAACTCCATTACGTTCCGATATCATCAACTACCTGCTCGCTTCGTTGGGAAAGAAAGAAACCAATTATCTTGAGATAGGAGTAAGAAATCCTGCCAATAATTTTGATAAGATAATATCATCTACCAAGTATAGCGTTGATCCGGGAGTAGAGTTCAAGGAAAACCCGGTTGATTTTAAACTAACAAGTGATGAATTCTTTGAGCAACTGGGCAAGGGGCAGATACTTAGTAAAGAGCTGCGATTTGATGTGATATTCGTAGATGGATTGCATACGGCTGACCAAACGGATAAGGATATTGAGAATGCGCTTGCATTTACCACGGAAAATGGTTTTGTGGTGCTGCATGATTGCAACCCGCCTACTGAGTCGCATGCCAGGGAAACCTATGAATACTGGGCATCTCCTGCAATGGACTACTGGAGCGGTACCACCTGGAAGGCTTTTTTTAAATACAGGAAGAGCCCTGTTGTTCATTCCTGTTGCATTGATACAGACTGGGGAGTTGGTATTATCTCCAAGAAAATAAAACTGGGTTCGCCCAGTACGATTCACAATCCTTTTTTTGAATACTCCCTATTAGAAAAAAACAGGAAGGAAAGTCTCAACCTTATACGTTTTGATGAGCTTAAAACGCTTATCACCGCAGCAGCCTCATCATAGCTCCAGCCTCATATGTTCCCCTTTTGCTGAATGTCTCCAAAAAATCCAATGCCAGGTAAAGTTTCTGTTCAAATACCAACCTATAACCAGCGCCAGTATATTTCACAGGCAATTGAAAGTGTATTGATGCAGGATTATCCTGAGCTTGAAATAATCATAGCGGATGACTGTTCCGTTGATGGCACGGAGGAGATCATTAAAAAATATAAGGATGAAAGAATCAGGTATTTCAGGAATGAAAAAAATATTGGCCGCGTGGCCAATTACCGGAAAGCATTGTATGAATATTCCACTGGCGACTGGGTGGTGAATCTTGACGGGGATGACTATTATACGGATCCTTCATTTATTTCACGCGGCATGCAGCTTATTACAGAAAGCAGGAACCGGGGAGAGAATGTTGTTTTTTACCAGGCGGCGATCCGGCTTGTAAATGATGACACAGGAGGAGAGACCAGGAAACAGCATAAAATACTTGGTGATAAAGATCATGGCTTGTTTGATAATTATTATTTGGAAGTTTACCGGCGAAACGAATTTTTCTCACACCTGACAACGATCTATAAACGGGATATTGCCACCAGCATAGGGTTCTATGAATTCAATACGCTTAATATCGATTTTGAATCATTGGCAAAAATGTCTTTTTACGGAAAAGTCATTTTGGATAACCGGCTTGCCGGTGTGTGGAGGGTGCACCAGGGAAATGCAACACACAAAACAAGAAATGAGTTTAAGACCGAAGGAGAACTATTGTTAAACCGCCTCACGGGTTATGCTAAGGAGGCCTACGGCAAAGATTATTCACCTTACTGGAAAAAAAGGATCAGGAGAGAAACTGAGGTACTTCATCTCGAACTCCTGGCTGAGAACGGATTTCCCGGTGAATTGCTAAAGAATATATTCAGGTATAAACGCTTTTATTATCGCATTCCTGTATTGATGCTGAAGGCCACTATAAAAAATATAAAAGCAGCGATAAAGCCTGCTAAAAAATAAGCTCCTGCTTCCCGTATGACTGTATGAAAAAAGTTTGCATTATTGTATCACAAATAGACCGGGCCATCGCATTTGAGTGGACCGTTGAAGGGCTGAGTAAACAATTTGATTTTTCCTTTGTGCTCATCGGGAAAAAAGGGTCTTTTTTGAGTAGATATTTGAAGGAAAAAGGAATTGAGGCCTATGAAATTGAATGCAGCGGAAAGAAAGATGCTTTGCGTGCAGTATGGAAAGTTTTTAATTATCTCCGGAAAAAAAAGGTGGACGTGGTGCACACCCATCTTGTGGAAGCAACGCTGTATGGTTTATTGCCAGCATGGATATTAAGGATCAAAAGAAGGATATACACAAGACATCATTCTGATTACAACTATAAATATTCCCCCAAGGGAATAAAATATGATAAGTTGTCTAACTGGTGGGCAACAGATATTATCGCTATTACCGAACAGGTCAGGCAGTTGTTAATTGAACGGGAGAATGTGTCGCCGAAAAAAATCACCCTGATCCACCATGGAATAGATACCACCTATTTTAAAAACCAGGATGAGCAGGGCATTCGTGAACTTTCCGCGAAGTATAATCCCCAAAGCAGGCAGCCAGTTATCGGCGTTATAGCCAGGCAAACCCATTGGAAAGGGATTCAATATACTATACCAGCTTTTGCCGAACTTTTAAAAACCCACCCGGATGCATTGCTTATACTGGCCAATGCAAGCGGCGATTATGAAGCAGAGATCGATCGAATGCTTGCCGCGCAATTGCCAGCGGGAAGTTATTTGAAAATAAAATATGAATATGATACATCATCATTATACAAATTGTTTGATGTATATGTGCATGTGCCCATTGACGAAGTGGTAGAGGCTTTTGGGCAGGTATATGTGGAAGCATTGGCTGCCGGCACACCAAGTGTATTTACCTTGTCAGGCATTGCTTTGGATTTTATTAAAGACAGGCACAATGCAGTGGTGGTGCCTCATTGTAACAGTGAAGCCATTGGTAAAGCAATAGCTGAAGTATTGACCAACGATAGCTTACGTTCAACGATCATCAGTAATGGAAGAGAAGTGGTAGAAGAAAAATTCTCTCTTCAGCCTTTTTTCGACAAGCTAAGCCACCTATATGAAAAATAATACCTGAACTTCATCTGTTCATTTGTTCATCTGTTCTTCTGTTCATCTGTTCAATATGTCCGTCTTCTTATCTTTTTCGGTAGTCATTCCTACTTATAACCGCGCTCATCTTGTTCCGCTAACGATTGATTCGATATTGGCCCAGCGTTATGAACATTTTGAAGTGATCGTTGTTGATGATGGAAGCACAGACAATACAGAAGAGGTGCTTAAGCGATACCTGGCGGATGGCCGCTTCCGTTATTTTAAAAAAACAAATGCGGAAAGAGGTGCGGCAAGGAATTTTGGATTTGCCAGGGCAAAAGGGGATTATGTTTTTTTTATTGACTCCGACGACCTGATGATGGAGGACCATCTCTCTGTATTGAATAAAGCTATCGGCGCTTTGCCTGAAAAGCCTGATTTTGTTGCCCCGGGTTTTACTATTGTGAATCCCGACGGATCTTTTAATTATGAGGGGCATTCCTTCAAAAAAGGCTGGTATCATAAGAGTATAATCCTGAAAGGAAATCCTTTTGCCTGTCTTATTGCGGTAAGAAAAGATAACCCCAACCTTATACCTTACAATGAAGACAGGAACCTGGCTATTATGGAGGATTGGATCTTTTTGGCACAGAATCTTCAACATAGCAAATTATATGTGCTTGATGAGATCACTATAAAGATGGTGGAGCACCCTCAACGATCAATGGCTGACAATTTAGCCGTGATAAAAAAAAGGGGAAGGGCCACATCTTACCTGTTGAATAATGTAGCGTTTGATCCGGGCGAAAGAAAAACGCTGAAAGCATTTTCGGATTATTTCTGTGCAGTTCATGCCAGCATCGAAGGAAAAAAAAGGATGGCTTTTTCCTATCTCTTCAAAGCGGCGCCCCGGATACCAGTGAAGAAAACGGTCTCCCTGTCTATAAAACTTATTGTTGGTAAGCGAATATTTCAATGGCTCAAAAAAATAGTAAGAACATTCTCGTCGTAACCTATTGGGATTTTAACGAGGCCCATGTGCAGGCAAATGTTCTTCCCAATCTGAAAATACTAAGCCGTATTGCTGACGGGTGCACCGTTTATCTTTTTTGTTTGAACAAAAAACCTCTTTCAAAAGAAGAGGAAGCTGCTGTTCAGCAAAAGCTCGCCCCTTTCAATATCCGGTTACTATGGTTTCATTATTCGCATTTTGGCGTGAAGATGATCCTTAAATTCGGATGGCTCATACCATACTTGTGTTACACTGTTTTTAGCAAGCGTATCGGCCAGGTTTATGCATGGTGCACCACGGCGGGAGCGATCGGTTATCTTGTTTCTGTTTTTACAACACGCCCGTTGATACTTGAAAGCTATGAACCTCATGCGGAAGCAATGGTTGAAAATGGTTACTGGCACCGGAGTCATTATGCTTACCGCATTTTATCTTTTTTTGAAAAAAAGCAGGCACAAAGAGCGAAATGGATCATTGCAGCGAATAGTGGAATGAAAGATTATGTGATCAGGCGATATAACTATTCAATACCCAAAGAGAAATTTTTTGCCAAGCCCGCCTGCGTTGACCTGGACCAATTCAAGCCGGATGAAAGGGTAAGACAAACTATTCGTGAGGCATTAGGTTATAAGGAAGAGCATATAGTATGTCTTTATGCGGGTAAATTCGGCGGCATCTATCTGGAGAAAGAAACATTTGAATTTTATAAAGCAGCTTATGATCATTGGGGAGATAATTTCAGGATATTATTACTCAGTTCGCAAGACGAGCAATACATAAAAGAAAAATCCGCTGCAGTAGGTTTGCCCTTTGAGATCATCAGGCTTTTATTTGTTCCGCACAATGAAGTGCCTGTTTATATGCAGGCCGGTGATTTTGCAATTTGTCCGGTCAAACCGGTGCCTACAAAAAAATATTGCACACCCGTGAAAGATGGAGAATACTGGGCCATCGGCTTGCCGGTTGTTATCACCAACAATATTTCAGATGACTCCGCGATCATTGAAGAGAAAAATATAGGGGCGGTGTTGCATGAACTGTCTGTTGAAGAATATAAAAAAGCAGTAAAGAAGATTGAGAATATATTAACCCGTGACAAAAATGAATTGCGATCGGAAATACGGTCAATAGCTGAAAAATACAGGAATTACAAGATCGCAGAAAAGATATACGAGCACATATACAGCAAACATTGAACATTTCTTATCGTTACAAATAATAATCCTATCGAAGATCATAACCTAACAGAACAATGAAGACCTCCGAAAAAAAACCATCCATTTATTTCATCGTAGCCACTCCTTTGGGCATATTGCCAAGTCAGCGGTTTCGGTTTGAGCATTATCTTCCTTACCTCGATGAAAATGGAGTGAAGTATAAGATCAGTCATTACTTTTCAATGAAGACAAGGGATGTGTTATATAAAAAAGCCAATGTGTGGGGAAAGGTGATGGCGATAATGCCGGGATATCTCAAACGCTTTGGCGATCTTTTCCGGCTGATCCCTTATAACTATGTTTATATTCATCGGGAAGTGGCGCCTGTTGGCCCACCGGTTTTTGAATGGATCATTGCAAAGATCTTACGGAAAAAGATTGTGTATGATTTTGATGATGCTATCTGGGTGCCTACCATGTCTGAGCATAATAAGAAGTTCAGGTTTACACGCTCATTCAGTAAAATAGGTAAAATATGTAAGTGGTCATATGTGGTCACCGTCGGCAATAAGTTTTTAGCTGATTATGCTTCCCAGTTCAGTAAAAAGAATGTGCAGGTAATACCTACTGTTGTCAACACGGAAACCACGCATGGACAATTGCAGGAGCAGGGAATTTCGAAACCAGCGATTGGCTGGACGGGTTCTTTTACAACGCTTGTGTATCTCAACAAAGTGTTACCGGTTTTACAGCGATTGCAAAACAAAATTGATTTTACTTTTTATGTAATAGCCGACCAGGACCCTGCATTGCCCTTAAAGAATTACCAGTTCATAAAATGGAAGCGGGATACAGAGACGGAGGACCTGCTCCGGTTTCATATTGGCCTGATGCCTTTGACGGATGATGTGATATCCCGCGGTAAGTGCGGTTTCAAAGCTATCCAGTATATGGCACTGGGTATTCCCCCCGTGGTTTCGCCGGTTGGCGTGAATACGGAGATTGTTCAAGATGGCGTAAATGGATATATCTGCGAGGGGGAAAATGAGTGGGAAGAAAGGCTGGAAAAATTATTAACGGATGAGAACTTGAGAAAAAATATTGGAATAGCTGCAAGAAGAAAAATCGAACAACAATATTCAGTGTATTCGACCAGGGACATGTTCCTTGACGTTTTCAAAAAAAAATAGCGGTAATCTATCATGTTTTTGCTGGCAAGATTTTTTTCAGGGGCCGACCTTTTCTGGGTACCGATCTGCTTTTTTACTTTATTTTTTATACTAAGAAGCAGGGCTAACAGGAATAGTGATCCCCGTATCCGCCAGCTTTATTACCGGGCTTTTTATTTTAAGGTCATTTGTGTATTCCTGTTCACCTTTATCACGGAATATTATTTCAGGGGAGGAGATACCGGTTTATATTACCAGGCCACTAAGGATCTGCGGGCAGCAATGGCTGATAATCCTGATCATTTTTGGTTGATACTTAAAACATACAAACTTGAGCCGCATAGCCCACTTGTCCCATTTTTTTATTATGATAACTATGCTGATGATGTGACATACGCTTACATGGTGTCTCCTCATAACTTTTTTCCACCCAAGATTGCGCTGGTACCTTCCCTACTGTTTGGTAACAGCTATTTGTGCATCAATCTTTGTTTTGCTTTTTTTGCTTTGGGCGGGGCGATCAGGCTTTTCAAGGCATTTTATTATTTCTATCCCGATTATTACCGGGAGCTGGCACTGGCTTGTTTGTTTCTGCCAGGCGTAGCTTTCTGGAGTGCCGGCTTGCTGAAAGATCCTATCACTTTTGGTTGTATTGGGATCATTATATACGCGTTGGTAAATATTATTTTCCGGAAACGCCAGTATTTCTTTTCAGTGCTGTGGATATTGATAGCCGGTTTTTTCATTTATTCTATCAAGGTTTATATCCTCCTTGTGCTGGTGCTAAGTTTAATGCTTTGGTTATTTGTAGAGACAAACCGCCTTATCAAAGACAAAACATTGCGAAATGTTTTTACCGCGCTTTGTTTGGTAGCGGGCATCGGTGTGGGATTTGCCTTATTAAATTTTGTGACCACGCTGGAACAGGCTGAACAGTTTCAATTGGATAAACTGCTGGATAATGTGGAACGAGAAAGAGAAGGATATGAACGGTTAGCTCAATACCAAAATGTAGGCTCTAACTTTAGTATCAATGCTTCCAACCCGGCATTACTGGCATTAGGCGGAATAGCAGCTACTTTTTATCGCCCTTTTTTATGGGAGGTCAATTCACCTATCGTTCTTTTTTCTGCAGTAGAATCAATGATCTTTTTGCTAATTACCCTGAACTTTATGTTCAAGCGGGGGCCCGGGAAATTTTTTACCGAAAGCTTCTCAGATGGAAAGATTGTAATGTGCCTGGTCTTTGCTTTTGTTTTTGCCATCGCCGTGGGCTCAGCCACAGGAAATTTTGGAACCCTGTCAAGGTATAAGATACCCTGCATGCCCTTTTATCTTCTTTTGGTAGTGTTATTGTATAGAAAAACAAAACTGGCACTTCCAAAATGGTTTAACCGTATTGTGAACATAGCGGTACCTCAACACTAATACAACTCTTATTAATATATGTGCGGAATAGCGGCCTCCATTCATCATCCTTTAAACATCCCCCAGTTAAACAAAGATCTTTTTCACCGGGGACCGGATGAGCAGGCAAACTGGACAGAAGATGGTTTACAATTGTTCTCTTTCCGGCTGGCGATACTGGATATTGCAGGCGGCAAACAACCTATGCACTATGAACACCTGTCGATCGTTTTTAACGGGCAGATATATAACCACCAGGAAGTAAGAAGAAAGCATGGCCTGCATGGCCAAACAAATTCTGATACCGAAACGATCCTGATGGCTTATGCCAAGCTTGGCCCTAAATGCCTGGAAGACTTCGATGGAATGTTTGTTTTTGCTTTGTATGACAGGAATAAGAACGAACTTTTTGTGGCAAGGGACAGGGCGGGCAAAAAGCCATTGTATTATTATGAAAAGGGACAAGAGATCGTTTTTGCCAGTGAACTGAATGCATTACGCAACCAGTTGTCATTGACGATTGATGAAGATAATATCCTGCAATACCTGAACGCAGCTTATTTTTTCAGGGCCAACACTCCCTATAAAGAGATAAAAGAACTTCCATCAGGTTGCTATACATTGATCTCACTCGATAAACCGGCAGTGAAAGTGGTGCGCTGGTGGGATATTCATGATTATTATCTTAAAAGAAGTACAGACTCGTTTGAAGAAGCTTTGCAAAAAACAGATGATATACTTCACCAGGTGATTAAGCGTAGAGTTGAATCATCTGATCTCGAAGTAGGTTCTTTTCTTAGCGGTGGTATCGATAGCGGGCTGGTAACCGCGATCACCAAAGAATATAATTCTTCTTTAAAGACATTCACCATTTCTTTCGAAGGCGTGTATGATGAAGCGCCATTGGCAAAACTGGTTGCAGATAAATACCAGACACATCACCATGAGATCAAGATATCATTCGATCACCTGAGAAATGATATTGAGAAAATACTGTACAACTATGGCGAACCCATTTTTGACAGTTCAGTAATACCAAGTTATTATGTGAGTGAAGCAGCCAAAAAACACCTTACGGTAATATTAAATGGAGATGGTGGTGATGAATTGTTTGGCGGCTATCGCAAGTATGTGCCTTATGCCAAGTATGATTTCTTCAATAAGTCAGCTTTTGTACAGCAATCAGCAAGATTGCTGTTGAAGATCCTTCCGCTTTCTCACGAGAAGAAGAACAAGTATAATTATATATACCGGCTGGTTGATTTTGCTGGAAAGAAAGGTGTGAACACTTATTTTTCTTCAACACTGGATGTGTTCGAAGGTTTCCAGGATCATATAAGAAAAAGTGGTCTGGCGCTGGCTGGCATCCAGGAAGATTTTGACAGGATCAGGAAATCGAAATTATCGGGTCTGCAAAAACTGCTGAACCTGGATTTCGATCATATATTGACCTCCAACCTGCTGGTTAAAATGGATATCGCCACCATGGCTCATTCATTGGAAGGGCGGAGTCCTTTATTAGCAAAAGAATTATTGGAATATATTCCATCACTGCCTGACAACTATAAAATAAAAGGCAGCCAGACCAAATACCTGCTCAGGAAACTGGCTGAAAAATATTTACCTGCCGAACTTATTCACCAACCCAAAAGAGGATTTGAAATTCCTTTAAAGGATTGGGTGGATGGTGAATTAAAAGATATGATCGCTTCTTATCTTTTATCACCCAATGCATATAGCCGGAATTTTATCAAGCCTGCATTTATTGAAGATCTCTGGAACAGGAAAATAAAAACAGGTGACGAGAAAAGAGCAAAGATGTTATGGACAACATTTGCGCTGGAAGTATGGTACAGGAAGTGCTACTTGAACGGAGGAACAGATGAACAGAGGAACGGATGAACATCGAAGTACAGAGTTATCTACTTTTAAAAAATCGTAAACCTTGAACACTTTAAAGTATAACATATTGAAATGCCGAAGTTAATCAGGGTTACCACCATTCCATTGGCATTACATACATTATTAAAGGGGCAGATGCGCTATATGAAGGATAATGGTTTTGAGGTCATCATGGTTAGTGCGGATGGAAAGGAAAGAGAAGAGGTGGTAAGAAATGAGGGTTGCCCGCATGTGATCATTCCGATGACAAGAAAGATCACTCCTTTTGCCGATCTCAAATCACTCTGGAAGCTTTATCGTTTTTTCAAAAAAGAAAAACCGGATATCGTTCATTCACATACACCCAAAGCCGGTTTGTTATCCATGATAGCAGCAAAGATGGCGGGCGTAAAGATCAGGATACACACAATCGCCGGGCTACGCTTCATGACATCGAAAGGATTTACAAGAAAGTTATTGGTGCAAATGGAAAAGTTAACAGCTTCTTCTGCCACACATGTATGGCCGAATAGTTATTCTTTGCTGCAGTATGTTACCGATAACAAATTAGCCCAAATAGCAAAGTTGAAAGTGATCGGTCATGGTTCAAGTAACGGCATAGATGTGCGGCGGTTTTCAACAAATGCATTGCAACCGGCAAAGCTGGAAGAGATCAAAAAAGAGTTGAAGTATGATGAAAGCTTGACTTACCTGCTTTCTGTCGGACGTATCGTAAAGGACAAAGGCATCGATGAATTGCTAAAAGCTTTCCAGCAATTACAGCAGCAATTTCCAGCTACACGTCTTGTGCTGCTTGGTTCTTTTGAAGAAGACCTTGACCCGGTAAGTGATGAAGCTAAAAAAATACTACAACAACATCCCGCTATTATTCATATCAACTGGTCGGATGCAGTGGAATACTATATGCATCTTGCGTCGGTACTGGTGCATCCATCTTATCGCGAAGGATTTCCCAATGTGCTTTTACAGGCAGGATCAATGGGCTGTCCGATTTGCTGTTCTATTATCGAGGGCAATGTTGACATTGTTACGCACAATGAAACAGGATTGTTATTCAAAAAAATGGATGCTGATGACCTGTTTCAAAAATTAGAATGGGCCATGCAAAACCCGGGAAAGATGAAGGGTTTTGCCGCGGAATTGGAGAAAAAGGTAAAACAGTATTTTGACCGGCAATTTGTGCAACATGCATTAAAAGAAGAATACGTGGGGTTGTTGAATGCATAACCCCTTAAAAAAGAAAAGCTTGCCTTTTGAAATCGAAAAAACCCCTTAGTAGATCAACGAAAAACCGGCAGTAATTACTGTGTCTCAATAATGCGTTTAAATGCTTTATTATTTCTCGATCTTTCTTCTACTTTAGTATTCCAAAATCCAAAGATCGATGAAAACCACTTTGAAAAAACCAGTGGCCATTGTCGGCTATTCCGGCCACGCCTATGTCATCATTGATATCTTTCTCAATGCAGGCAGGATCGTAACTGCCTACTGCGATAACGAAGAGAAGAACAATAATCCCTATCACCTCGAATACCTCGGAAAAGAATCGGAGGTACTGAGCCGGCTAAGAAAATTTGATTACTTCCTTAGCATCGGGCACAACGGTATCCGTCAAAAGATTTACGAGCAGTTAAAGAATTTTATCGGGAACCCGGTAAATGCCATT
>DASVNY010000299.1:0-2495 GCA_036383615.1 Chitinophagaceae bacterium | reverse complement strand
AAAAGCCGCTAATACAATAAAGCTTAAGCTATACACACAGGTCAGAAAAGTGCAGGATGTAACGGCGCAGGTAAATGCATTGCTGGGAAACCCTGCTTCGCTGATCAATGCAAAAGAGGAAAGTTTTGTCATTCCTTTTGGAACAGCATTGCTTACCGATCGTCATCCTGGATTTTATGATTATGTTGCCACACAACGTACGCAACATGTGAGCCCCTGGTTTTATGAGATACTCAAAGGGATCAACCCGATCTACCTGAATAATCCTGACCCACGTCTTCCTTATTATATATTTAACCAGGTTACAGCTACCGGCGCAAGTCCCGCGACGACAGAATACAGGGATGGACCTTTTATCAGTATATATTTTGGTTCTATTGGAACAAACAGGAACTCTTCACAGCAAAATGCGATCAGTGTGTTTGGTATTTATCCTGTAGGTGGAAGATATGATAACGGTCTCGGGCAGGTTGCATCAGCTACCAGTGGCACAGGTGCCGCGCCACAACGCCTCATTACGTATGCTGACAGGTTATACCTGCAGGCTGAATTAATGAACGCTGGTTTAGTTGCCGGTGATGCAAGAACTGTTTTCAGCCAGGCAATGGCAGCTTCAATGGCGCAAGTTGATTATGTTATTTCAGCTTATGTGAAACCAACGCAAACAGGTATCCCGCAATTGATGGGAGCTAACGGAGCTACACCAACTGCAGCAGTAACAACTTATATAAATGGGGTATTGGCTTTGTATGATGCAGGTAATACAGCAAAGAAGCTTGAACATATCATAACACAGAAATGGCTTTCAAGTGTTGGTTCGGCGATTGATCAATACACTGATTACAGGAGAACAGGATTTCCCATTCTTTTTGATCCCCAAAACCCTGCGCATGCACCGGGAGGAAGGGCGCAACCTCCAATCAATGGTAATCCTTTTGTAACGCCACAACCTTCAGTACCTGTTCAACGCACCAATAATTTTCCATTGTCATTGCCCTGGGCGCAAACAGAACTGGACCTGAATGGAAACGCACCGGCACAAAAAAATGTAACTACTTACAAAGTGTTCTGGATGCCATAATAATTAAACATTAATACTACTTAAAATGAAAAAGAACCTATTATTCTGTTTTATACTAGCCACTTTGTTTGTTGGTTGCTCCAAGGATGACGGGCCGGTTTCCGATGCTATCGGTCTTGAAAGAGTGCCGGCACCCTTGCTTACATTGGATCCAACGGGCAGCACGTCTATTAGTTTGGCCAGCCCCGCAACTTTTAATGGAAAGTTTACAGTAAGCCTTTATTTTCCCAGCGACATACCGCCTTCAAAACTGGATATTGTAATAAGAAAGAACAATGATAATAGCAATATAAAAGTATTGCAGGCAGGAGTTACTACTTATCCTTCGGCACTAACACTTACAGCGGCACAGCTATCAACATTGTTTGGCGCACCATTAGCGTTGAATGATAACTATGATGTGGGTGTTGATGTTTACTCCCGGTCAGGCAAAAAATATGAAGCTTTCCCGGTTACTGGTCTTGGTTATGCCGCAGCTTTCCAGCCCGATCATCCGGGATTTAATGTAGTGATACGGTATTCGGTGAGACCATAGCAGAACACTATTATGTAACCAATGTCGTTTAGTTAAGACTGCACCAAATAAAAATTGAATATTGAGCATTGAGAATCGAACATTTTCTTATATGAGCAAGGGAAATGCTCAATATTCAACGAACAATTTTCAATACTCAATTATAAAATCTTCTTAACTAAACGACATTTATTATGTAACTATAAAGAGGTTGTCTCAAAAGCAATTTTTGCCGGTAAGGCGGAAAGTCGATAAGTAAAGATCAATACTTCTCGTCTTGCCGTCTTCCCGGCTATTTTTTTGGTGAAAGCTTTGAGACAATCTTTTTACGGGTTCGGTCAGTTTGCGGCATCATTTAAAAATTCATGCCTGGGCATCATCTATTCATGTTTCAGTCAATAAACGGCAAAACACTGAAGCATAGCTTACAACTTTACTGTCATTCACTTAATAATCACTGCCTGGCTATTCCAACCATTTATGCTGAATTTTTTTCTTCAACGGTTGTATATCGATGGTTGGTCGTTATGCAAACCTTTAAACCAAAATGTACGCAAATGAAAAAGTTTTTATTTCTTTTCCTTGTATTGGCATCCGCAACCAGCTTATGGGGGCAGCAAGATGTTACCGGTCGTGTGACAGATGCCAGGGATGGATCATCGCTTTCAGGTGTAAATGTTGTAGTGAAAGGAACAAAGACAGGAACTACAACTGACAAGGATGGTCGCTTTAGGATTTCTGCGCCGGCAAACGCAACATTAGTTTTTTCGAATGTGAGTTTTGAGGACCAGGAGTTCGCTGCAGGATCCAGTCCTGTTAATGTTTCATTGAAGCAGGCTCAAACCAATCTGCAGGAAGTGGTTGTAACAGGCTACAGCACTCAGAACAAAAGACAGGTTG